>NZ_JBEYFP010000023.1:0-33132 GCF_040634455.1 Kitasatospora sp. NPDC007106 | reverse complement strand
AGTCCGGACCGACGGAAGGGCCCGCCCGGCAGCACGCCGGGCGGGCCCTTCCGCACGTCGGGGGCCGTTACAGCGCGCCCCTGCGCTGCAGCACGTTGTACGAGATCCAGCCCGGCAGCACCGGCAGCCAGAAGGTCAGCAGGCGGTACAGGAAGACCGCGGGGGTGGCGGCCGACGGCGGCACGTTGCCGACCGTCAGCGCACCGATCAGGGCGATCTCGACCGGGCCGATGCCGCCCGGGGTGGGGATCGCCGATCCGGCCGCGTTCGCGGTCAGGAAGACCACGGCGACCGCCGAGTAGCTCATCTCGCCGCCGAAGGCCCGTACCGAGGCGTACAGGCAGGCGGTGAACGACAGGGTCAGCAGCAGGATGCCGCCGAAGCCGGTGATCAGCTTGGACGGCGTCTGCATCAGGTCGAGCATCCGCGGCACCACGCCGAAGAACAGCGAGCGGACCCGGGTCACCACGAAGCGGCGCAGCGGCGCCACGGCCGCCACCACCAGGGCGAGCACCGCCGCCGACAGCACGCCGATGATCACCGCCCGGGAGGCGCCGAGGTCGCCGTTCTTCTGCGTCCCGGTGATCAGGCCGAAGCTGAACAGCAGCAGCAGGTGCCCGCCGAGGCCGGCCAGCTGGGAGGCGCCGACGCTGGCGACCGCCTGCCCGGAGCGGATCCCGGCCTTCTGCAGGTAACGGGTGTTGAGCGCGATGCCGCCGATGGCGGCGGGCGCGACCAGCTTCACGAAGGAGCCGGCGAGCTGGGCGGCGACCGTCCGCCCGAAGGGCAGCCGCTCCGGGACGAAGCCGGTGAGGCTCATCGCCGCGGCGCCGTAGGTCGCGGCGGCGGCGGCCAGCGCGAGGGCGGCCCAGCCCCAGTCCATCTGGGAGAGCTTGAGCTGGCCCGGCTGGATCGTGGTCAGCGCCAGGTAGGCGGCGAAGGTCAGCGCGATGACCATGATCAGGGTCTTCGGCTTGAGCCGTTCCAGCCTGGCCGGGGCGAGCGGGGCCTCCGGGGCGATCTGCAGGATCTGCCGGCGGATCCGGCTGAGCAGGTCCTCGCCGGCCGCCGCGATGTCCTCCTCGGCCTGCTCCTGGGTGCGCTCGCCGGCGGCGACCTGCTCCAGGGCGAGCGCCTGCGCGGCGGCCTTGCGCTCCTTGGTCATCCGCTGCAGGTCGATCCGGGTCGAGCGGCTCAGTCCGACCGGCTGCAGCAGCGGCAGCGCGGAGGCGACCCGGTCCGCGCCGAGCACCCGGTTGGCGACGTCCACCGAGCGCTCCGGGCCGACCCGCAGCGCGAAGGTGGTGAGCAGCTGGGCGATGTCGATCCGCAGCGTCAGGTCGCCGGCCGCGATGTCGCCGCCGGAGAGGTTCACCAGGCAGCCGGTCTTCTCGTCGACGACCAGCAGGGACTCGCCGGTGAGGCGGCGGTGCGCGATCCGGCGCTCGTGGAGCGCGGCGACGGACTCCCAGAGCGAGGCCATCAGGTCGTCGGTGATCTCGTCGTCGGCGAGCTCGTCGAGGGTGCGGCCAGCCACGTTCTCGTAGACCAGGATCGCGGCGTCCGGGCCGAGCTCGGAGGTGGCGACCAGCTGCGGGGCACGGGCGCCCGAGGCGGCCGCCGCGTAGGCGATCAGCGCCTCCTGCTCCAGCGCCTGGCGCAGCGACTGCGGGCTGCGGCGCACCGCCACCGAACGCAGCCTTATCCGCCGCCACGCCCGGTAGAAGAAGCCGGAGGCCTGCTGCTCGCGGTCGATGATGTGGACGTCCAGCAGCGCGCCCTCGTACTGGGTGACCAGGTAGCGGCGGGTCTCGCCCGGGGCGTCGGGGGCGCGGTGCGCGCCGGACGGGGTGAAGCCGACCTTCCGCAGGCCGATCATCAGGTGCTTGCCGGTGGGCCGGATGTTCGGCGAACCGATCGCGTACAGCGTGCCGTACGCCACCGACCAGCCGATGAGCACGGTGAGCAGCAGCGACAGCGGGGTGGTGTAGCCGCTGATCAGCTCGGTGGCGCCGCTGAGGACGACCACCACCCACAGCGCCACCCGCCAGCGCGGCCGGCTCGACATGCCGACGGCCGTCATGTAGGCGATCACCGGCGCCAGGTAGCCGTGCACCGGGTCGGTGAGCGTCTCGGTGCCGCCGGGCGGCACCTGGGTCAGGGCGTCCCGGATCGCCTGCGGCGCGCCCGCCGCGACCCACCAGTCGATGCCCAGCGAGACGCCGTAGGCCAGCACCGAGGCGAGCACGCCGTCGGCGACCCGCAGGCCGTCCCGCTTGATCAGTCGCTCGACCGCGAAGGCCAGCGGCACCGCGAGCACCGCCACGCTGGAGCCCAGCGCCGCGACGGTCGACAGCATGCCGGGCACCTTGTCGGCGTTGGACGAGATGTCCGTCTCGATGCCGGTGGTGGTCGACACGGCGACCTGGGCGAGCACGAAGACCGCGATGATGCCGAGCACGCCGGCCATGAAGCGCAGCAGGTCGGACGGACGGTGGGCGCGGGCGGCGAGCAGCGGCTCGTCGACGGCCAGGTGTTCGCCGGTCGGCTCCTCGGACGCGGTCGTCCCACCCCCCGTCCCGTGGCCGTCCTGCGCGTCGTCGTGCCCGTCCTTGCCCGGCGCCTGCCGCTGCGGCGAGACTGTCGGCGGTTCGGGTTCGGGCCCCGCAGACCGGTCGGTGGCGGACTCGTCGGAGCCCTTGTCCACGTTCACGTCTGCCGTCCCGGTCATCTGGTCTCGTCCTCGTATCCCCACGCACTGCCCCGAAGATGCTGCCATGCCGCGGCTCCTCGCGTGGGACAGGGGCCCGATCGGGCGCGGCGGATCGCCCGCAGGGGGCCCAGGAATCGACCGGATGGGGAGAAATGCCGCAGCAGTACGACACCACCTCCGACGACGGTGCGCTGCCGCCGTTCGCCGAGGCCGTGCTCGACCTCACCGAGCGCATCCCGCCCGGCCGGGTCATGACGTACGGGGACGTCGCCGAGTACCTCGGCCAGGGCGGCCCACGCCAGGTGGGCCGGGTCATGTCACTGTACGGCGGCGGAGTGCCCTGGTGGCGGGTGATCCGGGCGGACGGCCGGCCGCTGCCCGGCCACGAGCACCGCGCCCTGCCCGAGTACCGGGCCGAGGGCACCCCGCTGCGCGAGGTCGGCGGCGAACCCCGGGTCGACCTGCGGCGTGCCCGCTGGGACGGCGGCTGACCCGCGCCGCCGGATCCGCCGAACCGGGTGCGCGGGCGGGGCATGTCGGTGCAGGATCGTAGGCTCGGTGGGGCCGCCCCCGTCCCCGACACCCCCGCCGGCCCGACACCCGCACGGCCGCCGGCAGGACCGCCCGTCCGACCGGCCGCAGAACCGAAGCTCCGCCGCACGACCGCCTGGACCGCAGTGACCTCCCCTTTCCGCCTGGTGCGCAGCCCGCTCGCACAGCCCGCCCCGCCCGCCCTGGACGAGTTCCAGCGGGCGGTGGCCGAGCATGCCGGCGGGCCGTTGCTGGTCCTCGCCGGACCGGGCACCGGCAAGACCACCACCCTGGTCGAGGCGGTCGCCCGGCGGATCGCCGCCGGCACCGACCCCGACCGCATCCTCGTCCTCACCTTCAGCCGTAAGGCGGCCATGGAGCTCCGCGACCGGATGACCGCCCGGATCGGCGCCGCCGGAGCCGCCCCGCAGGCCACCACCTTCCACTCCTTCTGCTACGCCCTGCTCCGCGAGCACCAGGAGCAGGAGGACGCCGCCGAACCGCTGCGCCTGCTCTCCGGCCCCGAGCAGGACGTCATGGTCCGCGAACTGCTCGCCGGCGGCGCCGAGGACGCCCGCGACGGCACCGGCCGCATCTCCTGGCCGCTCGACCTGCGCGCCTGCCTCACCACCCGCGGCTTCGCCGACGAGGTCCGCGCCGTGCTCGCCCGCAGCCGCGAGCTCGGCCTCGGCGAGGACGAACTGGCCCGCTTCGCCGAGGGCGTCCAGCGGCCCGACTGGGCCGCCGCCGCCCACTTCCTCGCCGACTACCTCGACGTCCTCGACCTGCGCGGCGTCCTCGACTACGCCGAACTCGTCCACCGCGCCGTCCTGCTCGCCGAACGCCCCGAGGCCGCCGAGCAGCTCGCCGCCCGCTACGACGTCGTCTTCGTGGACGAGTACCAGGACACCGACCCCTCCCAGGTGCGGCTGCTGCGCCGGCTCGCCGGCGGCGGCCGCGACCTCGTCGCGGTCGGCGACCCCGACCAGTCGATCTACGCCTTCCGCGGCGCCGACATCAACGGCATCCTCGACTTCCCGGGGACCTTCCGGCAGGCCGACGGCCGGCCCGCCGAGGTCAAGGTGCTGCGGGTCTCCCGCCGCTCCGGCGCCGTCCTGCTCGCCGCCACCCGCGAACTCGCCCGCCGGATGCCGATGGGCCGGCTGCCCGCCGACAAGCTCGCCCAGCACCGCGCCCTGCTGCCCTCCCGCGAGGGCGGCCGGGTCGAGGTCTACACCTACCCGACCCCGGGCGCCGAACTCGACTCCGTCGCCGACCTGCTGCGCCGCGCCCACCTGGAGGACGGCGTCCCCTGGGGCGAGATGGCCGTCCTGGTCCGGGCCGGCGCCCGCTCCATCCCCGGCGTCCGGCGCGCCCTCTCCGCCGCCGGCGTGCCCCTGGAGATCGACGGCGACGACCTGCCGCTGCGCGAGGAACCCGCCGTCGCCCCGCTGCTGCTCGCCCTGCGCACCTGCGCCGACCCCCTCGACCGGCTCACCCCCGACCTCGCCCACACCCTGCTCACCGGCCCGCTCGGCGGCCTCGACGGCTCCGACCTGCGCCGGCTCGGCCGCGCCCTGCGCGAGGAGGAACGCGCCGCCCTCCGCGACAGCGGCGAGCAGGCCGCCGTCCGCCCCGCCGAGGAACTCCTCCGCGAGGCCCTCGTCGAGCCCGAGCGGCTCGTCGCCATGGAGCCGGCCGCCGCCCGCCGCGCCCGCGACCTCGGCACCCTGCTGCGCAAGGTCCGCGAACTGCTCGCCGGCGGCGGCAGCGCCGAGGAGGCCCTCTGGCTGCTCTGGGACGGCAGCCGCCGCTGGCGCGAACGCCTGGAACGGGCCGCCCTGCGCGGCGGCGCCGCCGCCCGCAACGCCGACCGCGACCTCGACGCGATCTGCGCGCTCTTCGAGACCGCCGCCCGCGCCGAGGACCAGGCCGCCGGCCACCGCAGCGCCCCCGAGTTCCTGGCCGAACTGGAGGCCCAGGACATCGCCGCCGACACCCTCACCGTGCGCACCGTCCGCCCCGAGGCCGTCCGGCTGATGACCGCCCACCGCTCCAAGGGCCTGGAGTGGCGCCTCGTCGTCGTCGCCGGCGTCCAGGAGGGCCTGTGGCCCGACCTCCGCCGCCGCGGCTCCCTGCTGGAGGCCGACCGGATCGGCCGCGACGGCCTCGCCGAACCGCTCTCCCCGGCCGCCCTCCTCGGCGAGGAACGCCGCCTCTTCTACACCGCCGCCACCCGCGCCAAGGACCGGCTGATCGTCACCGCCGTCAAGGCCCCCGCCGAGGACGGCGACGAACCCTCCCGCTTCCTGCGCGAGCTCTACCGCGAGGAGCTCGACCCGCGCACCGGCAAGGTCCGCTCCCGCACCCCGCAGGTCACCGTCGCCGACATCACCCACCGCCCGCGCCGCCCGCTGGCCGTCGCCGCACTCGTCGCCGAACTCCGGGCCGTCACCGTCGACCCGGCCCGCCCGCCCGCGCTGCGCCGCGCCGCCGCCGAACGCCTAGCCCGGCTCGCCGAGGCCACCGACGAGGACGGCGCCCCGCTCGTCCCCGCCGCCCACCCCGACCGCTGGTGGGGCCTGCACGACCAGACCGCCGCCCCCGACCCGCTGCGCTCCCCGGACACCCCCGTCCGGCTCTCCGGCAGCGGCCTCGAACAACTCGACAGCTGCGCCCTCCAGTGGTTCCTCGACAAGGACGTCCGGGCCGCCGGCACCGCCAGCGCCGCCCAGGGCTTCGGCAACGTCCTGCACGCCCTCGCCGACGAGGTCGGCTCCGGCCGCACCCCCGCCGACCTCGCCGTCCTCATGGAACGCCTCGACACCGTCTGGGACGCCCTCGCCTTCGACGCCCCCTGGAAGTCCCACCAGGAGAAGACCGAGGCCCGGGCCGCCCTCGAACGCTTCCTGCACTGGCACGTCCTCGAACGCGGCCGCACCACCGTCGCCACCGAACACGGCTTCGACCTCACCCTCACCGTCGGCGGCGTCGCCGTCCGCATCCGCGGCTCCATGGACCGCATCGAGCAGGACGCCGGCGGCCGCGCCTACGTCGTCGACTTCAAGACCGGCAAGCAGATCCCCACCGAGAAGTCCCTCCCCGATCACAAGCAGCTCGCCGTCTACCAGCTCGCCGTCCGCAACGGCGCCCTCGACGGGCTGCCCGGCGTCCCCGAGGGGATCGCCTCCGGCGGGGCCGAACTCGTCCACCTCCGCGAGCCCGGCAAGACCGACAAGGAAGCCCCCAAGGTCCAGCAGCAGGCCCCGCCCGACGGCGAACCCTGGATCGAGAACCTGCTCGCCGACGCCGCCGGCCGCGTCCTCGCCGAACGCTTCGTCCCCACCCAGGGGGACGGCTGCGGCCGCTGCGCCTTCCGCAGCAGCTGCTCCGCCCAACGCGACGGCCGCCAACTGATCGACTGAGCCGGGGGCGGAACTGCGCAGCCCCTGGTCGGGGTGACCATTCAGGGGTGCTGCTCCCCGAGCGCCGGTACGGGATGTCGGCGGGGCCGGTTAGCGTTGGGGGGTGCGTTCCGTGCTCGACGACCCCGGCCAGTTGAAGGAACTGCTCGGCATTCCGTTCAACGCCGAGCAGATGCAGGCCATCGGTGCCCCGCTGGAGCCCGCCGTGATCGTGGCCGGCGCGGGCTCCGGCAAGACGACGGTGATGGCCGCCCGGGTGGTGTGGCTGGTCGGCTCGGGGGCGGTCGCGCCGGAGCAGGTGCTCGGCCTGACCTTCACCAACAAGGCGGCCGGTGAGCTCGCGGAGCGCGTCCGCACCGCCCTCCTCCGCGCCCGCGTCCTCGACCCGGACGACACCGAGTCCCTCGGCGAGCCGGAGATCTCGACGTACCACGCCTTCGCCGGCCGGCTGCTGAAGGAGCACGGCCTGCGCCTGGGCATAGAGCCGGACGTCCGGCTGCTCGCGGACGCGACCCGCTTCCAGCTGGCGGCCAAGGTGCTGCGTTCCGCCCGAGGCCCGTTCCCGGCGCTCACCGGCACCTTCTCGGCGCTGGTCGCCGACCTGATCGCGCTGGACTCCGAACTCGCCGAGCACCTGGTGCAGCCCGAGCGGCTGCGCGCCTGGGACGAGGAGCTGCTGGACGGCCTGGCGACGGCGAAGCTGACCAACGAGGACCTGCGGGCCGTCCCGAAGGCCGCCCGGGCCCGCCAGGAGCTGCTGCACCTGGTGGAGGACTACCGGCGCCGCAAGCGGGCCGGCGGCCTGATGGACTTCGGCGACCAGATAGCCGCCTCGGCCCGGCTGGCGCAGGAGCGCCCGGAGGTGGGCCGGCTGCTGCGCGAGCAGTACCGGGTGGTGCTGCTCGACGAGTACCAGGACACCTCGGTGGCGCAGCGGCTGATGCTGGCCGGCCTGTTCGGCGCGGACGGCGGCGGCAGCGGCCACCCGGTGACCGCGGTCGGCGACCCCTGCCAGGCGATCTACGGCTGGCGCGGCGCCTCGGTGGCCAACCTGGACGACTTCCCGGTGCACTTCCCGCGCGAGGACGGCACCGCCTCGGCCCGCTACGCGCTGAGCGAGAACCGCCGCAGCGGCGGCCGGCTGCTGGCCTTCGCCAACCACCTGGCGGCCGACCTGCGGGCCATGCACGAGGGCGTGGAGGCGCTGCGCCCGGCCCCGGGGGCTGAGGCGGACGGCTTCGTGCGCTGCGCGCTGCTGCCGACGCACGCCGAGGAGATCGACTGGCTGGCCGACCGGATCGCGCACCTGGTGCGCACCGGGACGGCGCCCGGCCGGATCGCGGTGCTCTGCCGGGGCGGTGCGGCCTTCCCCGACGTGCACGCGGCGCTGGTCGCCCGGGAGGTGCCGGTCGAGGTGGTGGGCCTCGGCGGGCTGCTGCAGCTGCCCGAGGTGGCGGACCTGGTGGCGGTCTGCGAGGTGCTGCAGGACCCGACGGCGAACGCCGCGCTGGTGCGGCTGCTGATCGGTCCGCGCTGGCGGATCGGCCCCCGCGACCTGGCGCTGCTGGGCCGCCGCGCCGCCGAGCTGGTGCGCACCGAGCGGCTGCAGGGCGATGCGCTGGCCGCGGCGGTGGCGGGCACCGACCCGACCGAGGTGGTGTCGCTGGCCGACGCGCTGGAGACCTTCCTGGAGGCGGAGCAGCCCGACGAGCTGCCGTTCTCGCCGGAGGCCCGGGTGCGCTTCGCCCGGCTGGCGCGGGAGGTCCGGGAGCTGCGGCGGGCGCTGGCCGAGCCGCTGATGGACGTGCTGCACCGGGTCCTCGCGGTGACCGGCCTGGAGGTCGAGCTGTCGGCCTCGCCGCACGCGCTGGCCGCCCGCCGCCGGGAGACGCTGCACGGCTTCCTGGACATCGCGGCCGGCTTCGCCGACCTGGACGGCGACCCGGGGCTCTCCGCCTTCCTGGCCTTCCTGCGGGCGGCGCAGGAGTACGAGCGGGGGCTGGACGCCGGGCTGCCCGGCGGCGAGGACACCGTGAAGGTGCTGACCGCGCACAAGTCCAAGGGCCTGGAGTGGGACGTCGTCGCGGTGCCGGGCCTGGTGAAGGGCGGCTTCCCGTCCGGCCAGGGCCGCGAGCGCTGGACGAGCACCCGCCGGGTGCTGCCGCACGCACTGCGCGGCGACGCCGACACGCTGCCCGGCGACCCGCCGTGGACGGCCAAGGGCATGGGTCTGTTCAAGAAGGAGATGGCCCACCACTCGGCGGTGGAGGAGCTGCGGCTCGGCTACGTCGCCTTCACCCGCCCCCGGGAGCTGCTGCTCGCCTCCGGGCACTGGTGGGGGCCGAACCAGAAGCGCCGCCGCGGCCCGTCGGACTTCCTGGTCGAGCTGCGCGAGCACTGCGCGTCGCCGGGCAACGGCGAGGTCGAGGCGTGGGCGGAGGAGCCCCTGCCGGAGGCGGAGAACCCGGCGCTGGCCCGCTCGCTGGAGACGCCCTGGCCGCTGCCGCTGGACGCGGCCGCCCAGCGGGCCCGCCGCCGGGTGGCCGAGGTCGTCCGGCACCGGCTCGCCGGGGCGCCGCCGGCCGAGCCCGAGGAGATGGCCCCGGAGGACGCCCGGCTCGTCGCCTCCTGGGACCGGGACCTGGACGCACTGCTCGGCGAGCTGGCCCGGGCCAGGCGCTCCGTGCGCGAAGTGCCGCTGCCCGCCTCGCTCTCGGCCTCGCAGGTGATGCGGCTGGCCGCCGACCCGGACGGCTTCGCCAGGGAGCTCGCCCGGCCGATGCCCCGGCCGCCGCAGCCGGCCGCCCGCCGCGGCACGCGCTTCCACAGCTGGGTGCAGTCCCGCTTCGAGACCGAGGAACTGCTGCTCCTGGAGCCGGACGCGCTGCCCGGCGCCGACGAGGACGGCATCGAGGACGAGCGGGACCTCGCCGGGCTCAAGGAGGCGTTCCTGCGCAGCCCGTACGCGGACCGGGTGCCGTACCGGATCGAGGCGCCGTTCCAGCTGCTGCTGGCGGGACGCGTGGTGCGCGGCCGGATCGACGCGGTCTACCGGGAGCGTGACGGTGGCTCAGGGTCACCGCACCCCTGGCGCTACGAAGTGGTCGACTGGAAGACCCACCGCGAGGAGACCGCGGACCCCCTGCAGCTCGCCATCTACCGGCTGGCCTGGGCCGAGCGGGCGGGCGTCGAGCCGGAGCAGGTCAGTGCGGCGTTCCTGTACGTCCGCAGCGGCCGGGTCGTCAGACCCGCAGGACTTCCTGACCGAAAAGAGTTGACCAGGCTCCTGATCGGGAATAGTGAAGAATGAGTCACGCAGAGCATTCAAGCCGTCACGGGATCGTGCGAAATCTGTGCACTGTGCACTTTTCGCACCTATTGTGGGGTCGGTAACCGGTCAACCCCGTACTCCGGCCGCATACGGGGGCCACAGCCCCCTGACCCTCCGTCATCACCGCAGGTGTCCCCTGGCACCGGCCACCTTCTGCTGGAGAGACCGACGTTGAGCGCGACCGGATGGATCAGAGACCGGCTCGCGGGGCCCACCCCGGGGGCAGACCCAGGCACGGTGACGGGCACCTGGCCGAGAACCGCACTGGCGCTGCCGTTCATCGGCATGGCGCTGGTGGTCTCCCTGGACTTCTTCAGCAACACCGAGGTGACGGTCGAGCCCGCGCTCACCGCCGTCCCGGCGCTCGCCGCCGTCGTCAGCCGGCGCACCTGGTACCCGCTGCTCATCGGCGTGCTGACCGAGCTGGCCGCCTTCCTGATGGCCGGCTACAACGACGTGCTCGGCGAGTCGGTGCACAGCGCGACCGTCTTCGCGATCGCCCTGGTCGCCGGCATCGGCTGGGTCTCCACCACGCTGAGGCTCCGCCAGGAGCTCGCCCTCGCCGAGGCCCAGCTCGTCGCCGAGATCGCCCGCCGGGTGCTGCTGCGGCCCGTCCCCGACCGGGTCGGCAGCGTCCGCGCCGCCGTGCACTACGCGGCGGCGCACGCGCACGCCTCGATCGGCGGCGACCTCTACGAGGTGGTCAACACCCGGCACGGGGTGCGCGCGGTGGTCGGCGACGTCCGCGGCAAGGGCCTCGCCGCCGTGGAGACCGCCGCCGCGGTGCTCGGCGCCTTCCGCGAGGCCGCCCACCAGGAGGCCTCGCTGGACCGGGTCGCCGGCTGGCTCGCCGTCAGCCTCGACCGCGCCCTGCACGAGAACGACCACCCCGGCATCGAGGAGGAGTTCGTCACCCTCGTGCTGATCGGGATCCGTTCCGACGGCACCGCGGAGGTCGTCAACTGCGGACACCCCGCACCCGTCCTGCTGCGCACCGGCGAGGGCGTCGCCCTGCTGGAGCCCGCCGAACCCGTCCCGCCGCTCGGCGTGCTCGACCCGGCGGACGTCCGGCCGCCCGTGCAGCGGCTGCCGCTGCGGCCCGGCGACCGGGTGCTGCTCTACACCGACGGCGTGATCGAGGCCCGGGACGGCGGCGGAGCGTTCTACCCGCTCACCGACCGGCTGCCGCACTGTGCGACCGGGTGCCCGGTCGAGGTGCTGCGGAACGTGCACCAGGACGTGGTGCGGCACGTCGGGCACAAGCTCGGGGACGACGCGGCGATGCTCCTCCTCCAGTACGAGCCGGTCGGCCCGCACCTTCCCGTCCAGGGCGGCCGCCCCATGCTCGCCAAGGGCTCGGGGCGGGTCTAGTACCCCAGGGGCAGCACCCCTGAGGTGCTGGTGCCTTCTACAGGTCGACCTCGACGACGAGGGGGCGGTGGTCGGAGACGGTGGTGCGGGGGGCTGCGGCGGGGCCGACGGCGGTGCGGGGGACGCCGACGGCGAGGACGTGGTCGAACTGCACGGCCGGCTTGTGGGACGGGTAGGTGGGGGTGCGCGCCAGGTCGTACCAGCCCTGCGGGCGGGGCCGCGGCTCGCGGACCCGGCGCCGCCGGCCGCCGTCCTGTTCGAGCCGGGTGCGGCGGGCGGCCCGGGCCTCGCGGACCCGTTCCCGGGCGGTGGTGCGGTCCAGTGCGGCGGCCCCGCCGAGCACCGTCCGCGGGACGGCCCCGATCAGGTTGAAGTCGCCGAGCACCAGGTAGGGCCGGGGCAGGTCGGCGATCCAGCGGCGGATCGCGGCCAGCTGCGAGACGTTCCAGCCGGGCACGAAGGACAGGTGCGCGGCGACCACGGTGAACGGCCCGTGCCGGCCCTCGAGCACGGCGGCCAGCGCGGCCCGCGGCTCGTCCGGGACGGGGGTCAGCCCGCGGCGTCCGGCGACCCGCAGCGGCAGGCCGAACGGTGCCGGGGCGAACCGGCGGGCCCGCCAGTGCCGGACCGGAAGGCGGGTCAGCAGGGCGGTGCCGTAGGAGGGCAGGCCGATGGCGGTGTCCACCTCGGCGGGGCCGTAGACCTGCAGCGAGGTCATCGCCGGGTCGGTCAGCCAGCCGGCCAGCGGTGCGGGTCGGCCGTGCAGGGCGGCGGCGAAGCGCCAGTCGGCGGCGCCCATCGCCTTGGCGGCGACGGCGGCCTGGTCGACCAGGCCGGAGCGCTCCTGGTGGCGGTCGACCTCCTGCAGGGCGAGGACGTCCGCGTCGAGTTCGGCGATCGCGTCGCCGAGCGGGGCGCCGGGCTCGGCCGGGTAGGGCAGCGGCGCCCCGTCGACGGCGAGCGGCTGACCGTGGAGCAGGTTGAAGGTGGCGATGCGCAGCTGGCTCACATCCCCGACCGTACCCGCTGTCCGGCCCCGGACCGCCCGGTCGGGGCGGCGGGGCTTGAGGCTCCGGGGCATACCGGGTATACATACTCGGTATGTCGATCCGTCATGGTCTCCTCGCCCTCCTCGACCAGGGCCCCCGGTACGGCTACCAGCTGCGCTCCGAGTTCGAGGCCCGCACCGGTGCGACCTGGCCGCTGAACGTCGGCCAGGTGTACACCACGCTGGGGCGCCTGGAGCGCGACGGGCTCGTGGAGCCCGCCGGAGAGGACGACGAGGGCCACCTCTTCTACGCCGTCACCGAGGCAGGACGCACGGAACTGCGCCAGTGGTTCGACTCCCCGGTGCCCCGGACCAATCCGCCCCGCGACGAACTCGCGATCAAGCTGGCGATGGCCGTCGGCGTCCCCGGCGTCGACGTCCAGGCCGTGGTGCAGTCCCAGCGCCGACACAGCATGAAGGCGCTGCAGGACTACACCCGGCTCAAGGCCCAGGCGCTCACCGCGGGCGAGCAGCAGAACGACCTCGCCTGGCTGCTCGTCCTGGAGCAGCTGATCTTCCAGACCGAGGCGGAGATCCGCTGGCTGGACCACTGCGAGAGCCGTCTCGCCCAGCACGCCTCCCGATCCGTCCCGGCGCCCGCACCCGCGCCGCCCGCCACCACCACGGGCCGGTCGCGCCGGTCCCGCATCTGACCCACCACAGCAGGGGGAAGCATGAGCACCACCCACACCGAACCGCGGCCGCCCGTGCTGCACCTCGACCAGGTCAGCCGCGTGCACGGCCACGGCGCCGCCGAGGTGCACGCCCTGCGCGGCGTCGAACTGGTCGTCCACCCCGGCGAGCTGGTCGCCGTGATGGGCCCCTCCGGCTCCGGCAAGTCCACCCTGCTGACCCTGGCCGGCGGACTGGACAGCCCCACCTCCGGTCGCGTGCTGGTCGAGGGCGCCGTGCTCGGCGAGCTCTCCCGCAAGCAGCAGGCCCAGGTCCGGCGCCGTTCGGTCGGGTACGTCTTCCAGGACTACAACCTGATCCCGGCGCTCACCGCCGCCGAGAACATCTCCCTCCCGCGCGAGCTCGACGGCGTCTCCGGCCGGACGGCCCGCCGCGAGGCGCTCGCCGCACTGGAGGAGCTCGGCATCCCCGAGCTCGCCGACCGCTTCCCCGACGACATGTCCGGCGGCCAGCAGCAGCGCGTCGCCATCGCCCGCGCCCTGATCGGCGATCGCCGCCTCGTCCTCGCCGACGAGCCCACCGGCGCCCTCGACTCCACCACCGGCGAGGCCGTCCTCGCCGTGCTGCGCGCCCGCTGCGACGCCGGCGCCGCCGCCATGATGGTCACCCACGAGGCCCGGCACGCCGCCTGGGCGGACCGCGTGGTCTTCCTGCGCGACGGCCGGCTGGTCGACCAGAGCGTCAGCCGCGACGCGGCGAGCCTGCTGGTCGCCGCCGCCACCAACAGCGTGAAGGGGCCGGGCGAGTGAGCCTCCGTTCCTGGCGGGCCGCGATGCGGATAGCCCGCCGCGACGCCATGCGGGCCAAGGGCCGCAGCGCCCTCGTCCTCGCCATGATCGCCCTGCCGGTGCTCGGCGTGGCCGGTGCCGACGTGATGTACCGCAGCGGCGAGCTGGAGCCCGGCGAGCAGGCCGTCCGCGTGATGGGCACCGCCGACGGACTGCTGCACTCCTTCGGCCGCGGCACGATCGTGCTCCAGCCGCCGAACGCCGAGGAGGGCGGCTGGGGCGCCCCGGTGGAGGAGGGCAAGAAGCCCACCGCCGAGCAGGTCCGCAGCGCGAAGACCGATCCCGCGGTCCTCGCCGGGGAACTGCTGCCGCCGGGCACCGTGCTCGTCCCCTTCCCGACGGGCGAGAACGCCTCCGCCACCAGCAAGGAGGGCCGCCTCGGCGTCGACACCACCGAGGCCGACCTGACCGACCCGATCTGGCGCGGCCGGCTGAACGTCGTCGAGGGCCGGGCCCCGAGCGGCGCGCACGAGATCGCCGCCACCCGCACCTTCCTCGACAAGTCCGGGCTGCACGTCGGCGACCGCACCGTGCTGCACGGCCTGGACGGCACGCCCTTCCACATCACCGCCGTCGCCGAGTTCCCCGGCGAGCTCGGGGCCGTCACCCTGATCGGCCGCCCGGGCGAGCTCGTCGCCCCGCTGCACGCCGCCAACCGCGGTGCCGACCGGAGCGACCGCTTCGGCGGCGACCGCTGGCTCGTCAAGCTGCCGCACGGCGCCGTCCTCGACTGGCCGAAGGTCCTGGAGCTCAACAAGTACGGCCTCGGGCTGACGTCGCGCACCGTGCTCATGGACCCGCCGCCGCGCGCCCAGGTGCCCTACTACGTCGACATGGACCAGCACGGCTTCGGGGGCGTCGACACGGTCGGCCTGGTCGTCGTCGGCACCGTCGTCGGCATGGCGCTGCTGGAGATCGTGCTGCTCGCCGGCCCCGCCTTCGCGGTCGGCGCCCGCCGCTCGCGCCGCCAGCTCGGCCTGCTCGCCGCCGGCGGCGGAGACCGCTCGCACATCCGGGCCGTGGTGCTCGGCGGCGGCCTGGTGCTCGGCCTGGCCGGCGCCGTGGTCGGTGTCGTCCTCGCCGTCGCCACCGTCGCGGTGCTCCGCCCGTGGGCGGAGGAGGCCGCCGGACAGCGCTTCGGCCACCTCGACCTGCAGCCGCTGGACCTGCTCTGCATCGCCCTGATCGGCCTGGTCACCGGCCTGCTCGCGGCGGTCGTCCCGGCCTTCCAGGCCGCCCGGACGGACGTCGTCGAGGCGCTCACCGGCCGCGGCTCCGTCCGGCCCCCGAGCCGCAAGCTCGCCGTCGTCGGCCTGGTGGTGGTCGGCATCGGTGCCGCGCTCGCCCTGCTCGGCACCTTCACCGGCGCCGCCGGCCGCACCCTCGGCACCCTCGGCGGATCGGCGCTCGCCGAACTCGGCATGATCGCCTGCACCCCGATGCTGGTCGGCCTGTTCGGCCGGCTCGGCCGCCACCTGCCGCTCAGCCCCCGCCTCGCGCTGCGCGACGCCGTCCGCCACCGCGGCCGCACCGCCCCCGCCGTCGCCGCCGTGATGGCCGCGGTCGCCGGCTCCGTCGCGGTCGGCATCTACACCGCCAGCTCCGACCTGGAGCAGCGGCAGCAGTACCGGGCCGAACTGCCCGCCGGGTCCGTCCGGCTGATGGCGGACCAGGGTCCGGGCACCGTCACGGCCGACCTGACCGCCCTGCGCTCCGCCGTCGAGCGGTCCATCCCCGACATCGGCCCGCGCGCCGACCCGCTGTCCACCCAGTACGGCAGCAACTGCCAGCAGCGGTCCTGCGGCTGGGTCGAGGTGTCCGTCCCCAAGGAACTGCGCTGCCCGGTCCGGGACCCGGACGTCGAAGGCGGCAGCATGTCGACCGACGAGGTCCAGCGGATCCTCCGCGAGGACCGGCGCTGCGCCGACGAGCCGACCTACGGCAGCATGGCCGGCTACGTCCCGGCCGGCGACGCGACCGTGCTGCACAACATGTTCGGCGTGCGGGACACGGCCGCCGAGCAGGCGCTCGCCGAGGGCAGGGCGGTGGTCTTCGACCGGAAGCTGATCAAGGACGGGAAGATCACCCTCGACCTGACGGTGGAGCAGACGGAGACCAAGGAGGACGTCCTCAGCCCCGCGCCGAGCGGCAAGCCCACCGTGCACCACGTCACCGTCGACGCCGTCTACACCGCGCCGGAGACGCCGGCCGCCCAGGCGCTGGTCAGCCCGGAGACCGCCAAGCGGCTCGGCCTGAGCACCCGTCCGGCCGGCAGCGTCTGGCGGCCGGCCGCGGCGCCCTCCGACGGCGCGGAGCAGAAGGCGTCCGCCGCGGTGGCCAAGCTGGACGACGGCGTCGCCGTCACGGTCGAGCGCGGCTACCGCTCGCAGCAGACCCTCACCGGGCTCGCCCTGACCGGCTTCGCCGGCGTGGTCGCCCTCGGCGCCGCCGGCATCGCGACCGGTCTCGCCGCCGCCGACTCGCAGCGCGACCTGGCCACCCTGGCCGCGGTCGGCGCCACCGGCGGCATCCGGCGCCGGCTGTCCGGCTTCCAGTGCGGGGTGATCGCCGCGATGGGCACCGTGCTCGGCACGGTCTGCGGCGTGATCCCGGCGGTCGCCCTGCGCAAGATGGAGGCGTCCGCGGTCTACAGCTCGCAGTACGGGATGATCAAGCCCGCCCACGCCGTGATCGCCTTCCCGTGGACGGACCTCGCGGTCACCCTGGTCGGTCTGCCGCTGCTGGCCGTGGGGCTGGCGATGCTGTTCACCCGCTCCCGGCTGGTGCTCGGCCGCCGCACCGCCTGACCCGCCCCCACCCCGGTCACCTCCCGCCCCGTCCGGCGCGGGAGGTGACCGAGGTTACGGGCGGCTGCTGCACCGGGGCGGGGCGCGCACCCGTCCGGGCGAACTAAAGTCGTCCGTATGACGAAAACCCCGGACAGCGTCGTCCGCTCCTACATCGACGAGCACGAGCCCGCATTCCTGCGGGAACTCTCCGACTGGCTGAGCATCCCCTCCGTCTCCGCCGACCCGGACCGGGCCGGCGACGTCCGCCGCTCGGCCGAGTGGCTGGCCGGGGCGCTGCGCAGCACCGGCTTCCCGGTGGCCGAGGTGTGGGAGACCGACGGGCTGCCCGCGGTGTTCGCCGAGTGGCCCTCCGGGGACGCGTCCGCGCCGACCGTGCTGGTCTACGGGCACCACGACGTGCAGCCGGCCACGAAGGAGGACGGCTGGGAGACCGAGCCGTTCACCCCGACCGTGGTCGGCCGGCGGCTGTTCGCCCGCGGCGCGGCCGACGACAAGGGCCAGGTCTTCTTCCACACCCTCGGGGTGCGCGCCCACCTCGCCGCCACCGGCCGCACCGCCCCCGCGGTCAACCTCAAGCTGCTGATCGAGGGCGAGGAGGAGTCCGGCTCGCCGAACTTCGCCGCCCTGGTGCGCCGCGAGGCCGAGCGGCTCGCCGCCGACGTGGTGGTCATCTCGGACACCGGCATGTGGTCCGAGACCCAGCCGACCGTCTGCACCGGCATGCGCGGCCTGGCCGACTGTCAGATCGACTTCTTCGGCCCGGACACCGACATCCACTCCGGCTCGTTCGGCGGCGCCGTGCCCAACCCGGCCGAGGTGGCCGCCTCGCTGGCCGCCGCCCTGCACGACGCGGACCGCAGGGTCGCCGTCCCCGGCTTCTACGACGGCGTGGTCGAGCTGACCGACCGCGAGCGCGAGCTCTTCGCCGAGCTGCCCTTCGACGAGGCGCAGTGGCTGCGGGTCGCCAAGTCGTACGGCACCCAGGGCGAGGCCGGCTACTCCACCCTGGAGCGGATCTGGGCCCGTCCGACGGCCGAGGTCAACGGCGTCTGGGGCGGCTACACCGGGCCCGGCGGCAAGACGATCGTGCCGTCCGAGGCCCACCTCAAGCTCTCCTTCCGGCTGGTCGCCGGCCAGGAGGTGGAGAAGGTCCGGGAGGCCGTGCGCGCCTGGGTGGCCGAGCAGGTGCCGGAGGGCATCCGCTACGAGATCGCCTTCCCCGGCGCGACCCGGCCCTGCCTGACGCCGCTGGACCACCCGGCGCTGCAGGCGGTCGTCCGGGCCATGGGCCGGGCCTTCGAGCAGAAGGTCCTGTTCACCCGGGAGGGCGGCTCCGGCCCCGCCGCGGACCTGCAGGACGTGCTCGGGGCGCCGGTGCTGTTCCTGGGCATCTCGGTGCCCTCGGACGGCTGGCATTCCGTCAACGAGAAGGTGGAGCTGGACCTGCTGCGCAAGGGCGTCGAGACCTCGGCGTACCTGTGGGGCGAGCTGGCCGGGACCCGGCCGTGAGCCGGGTGACGACGATCCGGAAGATGCGACTTCGAACGGGGATGGACCGAGTTGAGCAGCGCGTCTGACACCAGGCACCTCGCCCTGGCCCGCGCCGGGGTGGACCGTGCCGCGCACCACCGGTTCGACGAGCCGTGGCTGGCCGCGGCCTGGAGCCACCCGACCACCAAGGTGCTGCCGATCGCCGGCGGCGAGGCCTTCGTGGTCGACACCGAGCTCGGCAGCGAGCTCGTCCTGATGCCCTCGTTCGAGGCGCCGGACACCGGGGACCGCTTCTACCTCGGCACCGACGAGGACGGCGTCTCCTACTTCGCGCTGGCCGGCGAGAGCCTGCCGGGCCGGCTGGACGGCGACGCCCGCCCGGCCGGGCTGCGCGAGGTCGGCGCCTCGCTCTCGGACCGGGACGCCGGGCTGCTGGTGCACGCCGTCGCCCTGGAGCACTGGCACCGGCTGCACAGCTTCTGCTCGCGCTGCGGCCACCGCACCGAGAAGGCCGGCGCCGGGCACGTCCGCCGGTGCACCTCCTGCGCGGCCGAGCACTACCCGCGCACCGACCCGGCGGTGATCATGCTGATCACCGACGAGCAGGACCGCTGCCTGCTGGGGCGTCAGGCGATCTGGCCGGAGGGCCGCTGGTCCACGCTGGCCGGCTTCGTCGAGCCGGGTGAGTCGATCGAGCAGGCGGTCGCCCGCGAGGTCTTCGAGGAGGCCGGCGTGCGGGTGTCCGACGTCGAGTACGTGGCGAGCCAGCCCTGGCCGTTCCCGTCCAGCCTGATGCTGGGCTTCGTCGGCCGGGCCGACCCGGCCGGCACCGCGATCACCGTGGACGGCGAGGAACTCGCCGAGGCCCGTTGGTTCTCCCGCGAGGAGCTGGCGGCGGGCATGGCGGCGGGCGAGATCCTGCCGCCGTCCGGGATCTCGATCGCCCGGCACCTGGTCGAGCTCTGGTACGGCGAGCCGCTGCCGGCGGCGGCCCGCTGGTAGGGCGAGGGCCCGGGGTGACGTACCGGGGTCACTGCCCGGAAAGGGGCGTGCGGACATTGTTCGCGCGCCCCTTTCTGCTTCGGAATCCATTTTCTTTCATCCGGCTTCCGTTCCGGCGGCAATATCCGTACGGAGTTCGACCGAAGCCGTTCGGACCAGCGCCCACCTGCGGCGGAGTGCGCCCGTGTGCGCGGTTCGCGCCCGGTCGAAACCTCCGGACGGCGTTCTTGGCCCGTTTTCCTGAAATGCAGGAACCCGGCTGACTACATTCACCGGTGTGACGATCCCCCGAGCCGGTGTGCCCGCCCCCAAGTACCAGCGCCTCGCCGCCGACCTGCGCCGCCGGATCGAGGCCGGCGAATGGCAGGGCGGGGCGCAGCTGCCCGTCGAGACCGAGTTGGAGCACCACTACGGCGTCGCCCGCAACACCGTGCGCCTCGCGGTCGACGTCCTGGTCAACGAGGGGCGGCTGGTCCGTCTCCAGGGCAAGGGCACCTACCTGAAGCAGCAGCCGATGCTGGACCACCGGGCCTTCGGGCCGCCGCGGCAGGCCGCCGGCCCCCAGGACTGCCTGGCCGCCCCCTCCGAGGTCTACGCCGAGGAGGCCCTGGCCGCCGGCCGCCGGCTCACCTGCGACTTCGAGATGCTCGTGGTGCGCGCCCGCGCCGACATCGCCGAACTGCTCGGCATGCTGCCCGGGGAGGCCGTGGTCGTCCGCCGGCAGCTGCGGCTCACCGACCGCGAGCCGTACTCGATCGAGGAGAGCCACTACCGGGCGGGCCTCGCCGCCGGGACGCCGCTGATGGAGCCGGAGCCGGTGCCCGGCGGGGACGAGACGGTGCTCACCGCGATCGGGCGCTGCGAGTCCGCCGCCGCCGACCGGCTGGTGGCCCGGATGCCGGGGCCGGAGGAGGCCGCCTGGTTCGAGGTCGGCCCCGGGGTGCCGCTGCTGGTGCAGACCCGCGTCACCAGCGACACCCGCGGGCCCGTCCGGGTGGTCGAGACCCGCTACGCGGCCGACCGCTGCCGGCTGCTCTACGGACTCGGCACGGCGCAGGCCGGCTCGGTGGCGCCCGCCCGCACGGCGGCCGGCGTCTCCTGACCGGCCCGGACGTCCGGACGGAATGCGGCCCGACAGGCCCGGACGTCCGGCCGGGCCGGGGCGCGTGCGGTGCGCCCGTGCGTTCCGGTGCGCCGTCAGCCGGCCAGCGCCGCCTGGACCTGGCGCAGGCTCGGGTTGGTCATCACGACCTGCTCGCCGCCGCTCTTCGGCTCGACCAGCACGGTCGGCACGGTCTGGTTGCCGTTGTTCACCGACTCCACGAAGCTCGCCGAGGCCGGGTCCAGCTCGATGTTGATCTCGGTGTAGGAAATGCCCTCGCGCTCAAGCTGGCTCTTGAGGCGGTTGCAGTACCCGCACCAGGTCGTGCTGTACATCGTGACGGTGCCGGACATGGCGGAGTGCTCCTTCGGAGAGGGGGCGTACGGTCGAGGATCCCAACGCCCGACGTGCATCCGTCATTCCGCACGCGCCCGGCGCGTGCGGAAGGCCGCACGCCGGGCGGCGGACCGATCGTCGCACCGCGGCGGCCGGCCGCCGCGGTGCGGCCTGTGGAGAACCCGGCCGCTGTCACCGCCGGCTGCCAGGATGTGCGGTCCGGTCCGCACCGCCCGCCGGGCTGAGAGGATGGTAGCCATGCAGGAAGAGCTCTCGGGCATGTCCGGCCCGTACGACCCGTACGACTCCTACGGCGCCGCCCCCGCCGGCGCCGACGCGGTGCTCGCCGGACTCGACCCCGAGCAGCGCGCCGTCGCCACCGCCCTCACCGGGCCCGTCTGCGTGCTCGCGGGCGCCGGCACCGGCAAGACCCGGGCGATCACCCACCGGATCGCCTACGGCGTACGCAGCGGCGTCTACCAGCCCCAGCAGGTCCTCGCCGTCACCTTCACCGCCCGCGCCGCGGGCGAGATGCGCGGGCGGCTGCGCCAGCTCGGCGCGGACGGCGTGCAGGCCCGCACCTTCCACTCGGCGGCGCTGCGCCAGCTCCAGTACTTCTGGCCGCGGGCGGTCGGCGGCGAGGTGCCGCGGCTGCTGGAGCGCAAGGTCCAGCTGGTCGCCGAGGCCGCCGCCCGCACCGGCCTGCGGGTGCAGCGCACCGAGCTGCGCGACCTCACCGGCGAGATCGAGTGGTGCAAGGTCACCCAGATCGTGCCGGACGACTACCCGGCCGCCGTCGCCAAGACCGGCCGCGAGGCCCCGCGCGACCCGGCCGAGATCGCCCGGGTCTACGCGACCTACGAGCAGACCAAGCGCGACCGCGGGGTGATCGACTTCGAGGACGTGCTGCTGCTGACCGCCGCGATCCTGGAGGACCGGCCGGAGATCGCCGAGCGGGTCCGCGCCCAGTACCGGCACTTCACCGTCGACGAGTACCAGGACGTCTCCCCGCTCCAGCAGCGCCTGCTGGACCAGTGGACGGCCGGCGGCGCCAGCCTCTGCGTGGTCGGCGACGCCAGCCAGACCATCTACTCCTTCACCGGCGCGACCCCCGAGTACCTGCTGCACTTCCGCACCCGGCACCCGGACGCCACCGTGGTGAAGCTGGTGCGCGACTACCGCTCCAGCCCGCAGGTGGTGCACCTCGCCAACGGGCTGCTCGCCCAGGCCCGCGGACAGGCCGCCCAGCACCGGCTGGAGCTGGTCTCGCAGCGCGAGGCCGGGCCCGAGCCGGAGTACACGGAGTACCCGGACGAGCCGACCGAGGCGGAGTCGACCGCGCACCGCATCCGCAAGCTGCTGGACGGCGGGGTGCGGGCCAGCGAGATCGCCGTGCTGTTCCGCACCAACGGCCAGTCCGAGGTCTACGAGCAGGCCCTCTCCGACCTCGGCCTGCCCTACCAGCTGAAGGGCGCCGAGCGGTTCTTCGAGCGGCCCGAGGTCCGCGAGGCCGGCGTGCTGCTCAAGGGCGCCGCCCGGGCCGCCTCCGACCCGCTGACCGCCGACGAGCCCGACCTGGCCGGCCAGGTCCGCGCGGTGCTCGCGACCCGCGGCTTCACCGCCACCCCGCCGGCCGGCTCCGGCGCCGTCCGCGAGCGCTGGGAGTCGCTGGCCGCGCTCGTCCGGCTCGCCGAGGAGTTCGAGGCCGGCCGCCGCCGGGCGGGGGAGAGCGCCGACCTCGCCGCCTACGTCGCCGAGCTCGACGCCCGGGCCGCGGCCCAGCACGCCCCCGCCGTCGAGGGCGTCACGCTGGCCTCGCTGCACGCCGCCAAGGGCCTGGAGTGGGACGCCGTCTTCCTCGTCGGCCTCAGCGAGGGCACCCTGCCGATCATCTACGCCAAGACCGACGAGCAGATCGAGGAGGAGCGCCGGCTGCTCTACGTGGGCGTGACCCGCGCACGGCAGCACCTGTCGCTCTCCTGGGCGCTCTCGCGTTCCCCCGGGGGGCGGGCGAGCCGCCGCCCCACCCGCTTCCTGGACGGCCTGCGGCCCGGCTCCGGCACCGCCCGGGCCGGCTCCCGCGGCGGCCGCGGCGGCGTCGAGCACGGCGAGTCCCGGGCCTCTCGCCGCGCCCCGCGCGGGCCGGTCACCTGCCGGGTCTGCGGCCGCACCCTCACCGAGGCGGTCGAGCGCAAGCTGCGCCGCTGCGAGGGCTGCCCCTCCTCGATGGACGAGGCCCTGTACGAGCGGCTGCGCGCCTGGCGGGCCGCCCAGGCGAAGAAGCAGGGCGCGCCGGCGTACGTGGTGTTCACCGACGCGACCCTGATGGCGATCGCCGAGGACGTCCCGGCGGACGAGCGCGAACTGTCCCGGATCTCCGGGGTGGGCGCCATGAAACTGGACAAGTACGGCGCCGCTGTGCTCTCGTTGTGCGCGGGGGAAGAGCTCGTGGACGTGGTCGCCGATGAGGCCGCGGACGGGCTCGTGGGGGAGCTGACCGAGCCGGCCTGAGCCGCTCGTGGAGATCACTCCGGAACTCGCCGGAAAAATAGTTTGCGCCCCGTACGCCGCGCGCAATAGCCTGCCGGAGCGGTCAAGGGGACGAGATCGCAAGGCCGTGGAAGGTCACCTTCCGCGTGCCGTTCGAGCATGGCCGGGGTCCGCAAGGATCCACCGGCCACCACAGCTCCGCACAGCAGCACCACGCACTACCGAGCACCACAGAGCTTCACCAGCAGGACCGACCAACATCCGAACACCGGGGCCCGGGGGACTGGGCACCGCGAGACGCCGAGAGGAGGCGAAGACAGTGGGAACCACGAAGATGATCACCAAACTGACTGGCCAGACCGTTTTCGCCATGCCCGCGTGCGCTCCCTCGATGTTCGGCACCCGTGGCACCTCGACCGCCGCCTCGCGTCTGCGCGGCGTGGTCGTTCTGGCCGAAAACGGGCTGGGTCTCCAGGGCACCGATGTCTCCGTTGTCAGTGGCTCCGGCTTCACTGGCCTCGGCGGCGCCGATTCCTTCGAGACGGGTCTGTCCCGTGACTGGGCGATCTTCGGCGGCGGCCTCGAGCTGCGCGACGAGCGACCGACCCAGGCACCGAAGGCAGCGGCAGTGGCAGCCATGCATGGCGGCTATGTGCGCGTCTTTGGTGCCGGAGCAGCCAAGCAGGACGAGCAGCTGATCAACCAGGCCCAGGCCGCCCACACGGGCGCCCAGGCCATCCGGATGAGGGCCTTCCGCGGCCCAGAACCCTGGAGTGAACGAACCTGAGTCAGCCTCAGGTCGGTCTCCAGGGCCGCGGAACCCGTCACCACCGGGATCCGCGGCCCTTCTGTTTTGTCCGGTACGTCAAGACGAACCCAGGTCCTCCGGGACCTCCGGTCCGGCCCACCAGCCGCCAGGACCGGAACCACTGAGAAAAGACGAGGAAGAAGTGTCCACGGTCATCACACCGCCCCTCCCGTCCGTACCGACAGACAAGTTCACCAAGGCCGACCAGGCCGACCCCCCGGAGGTTTCCCTGATGCAGCAGCTCAACTCGCTCGACGAGGCCGACGCCCTCGGCCGCACCATCCCGTGCCGCGCCTTCGACCCGGAGGTGTTCTTCGCCGAGACGCCGGCGGACGTCGAGTACGCCAAGTCCCTCTGCGGCACCTGCCCGGTGAAGGAGGCCTGCCTGGCCGGTGCGCTGGAGCGGCGCGAGCCGTGGGGCGTCTGGGGCGGCGAGCTCTTCGTGCAGGGCGTGGTCGTGGCCCGCAAGCGTCCGCGGGGCCGTCCGCGCAAGACCGAGGTCATGGCGTGATCACCGCCGACATGTCCTCCGGTCACGGAACCGCAGGAGTCCGACGGGGAGAGCAGCCCCCGCAGGACAACTCCCTGCGCCGCTCCGTACGCATCGCCGCCGCCAAGGCCGATGCCCGAGCCCACCGCCCCTTCCCGAGCACGCACCACGAGCAGGACCACCACATGACCCCCGTCGCCGATCACGCCGCCAGCTTCGAGCAGAACGCCGAACTCCAGATCCGGAACAGGAACTTCGACATGCATCTCCTCCAGGAATCCCTGGCCCGCGCCCATATGCACGAACGCATCCGCGAGGCCGAGCGCCAACGCCTCGGCGCGCGCGTCGCACGGGCCGTCCGCCTCCGGCGGAAGGCCGAGATCGCCTCGCTGCGCGCCCGCAGGGCGCTTGCCGCCGCCCTGATGTGACGGACCGCCGCCCCACCCCCGGGACCCCCGATCCCGGGAACGGCGCGGCCCGTCCATGGACCAGGCAGAACACGACGAACGACGGCCGCCCCCCTGCGGAAGGGGGCGGCCGTCGCCGTTCGCGGGTGCGGACGCGGCACGTGGGCGCGTCCTGCGGTGCGTCAGTCGGTGAAGCCCGGCAGCCAGGCGGTCAGTTCCTCGTGCATCCGCACGGTCGCGCCCAGCTGGCAGAGCACGCCGATCGTGCTCAGCGTGACCCGGTGGATCAGCAGGTACGACGGCGGCAGGTTGAGCTGCTTGCCGAGGTTGTAGGCGGGCGAGCGGGGATCGGCGATCCGGGCCGCCTGCGCGCGCATCCAGTCCCGGGTGAAGGTGAACTCCTCGACCCGGGTCGGCTCGATGATCGGCAGAAGGTAGTCCAGCACCGCGTCCGGGTCCAGCGTGATGGTGGGCCGGACGAAGCCCTCCTGGCGGAGCAGGTCGTAGACGGCGCCGGCCTCCCCGGCCAGGGCGAGCCGCAGCGAGGTGCCGATCGGCTCCGGCAGCCCGCCCGGCAGCCGGTCCACCGTGCCGAAGTCGAGGACGCCGAGCCTCCGCTCCTCCACCGGGCCGCCGTCGCCCAGCAGCCGGAAGTTGCCCGGGTGCGGGTCGGCGTGCAGCAGGCCGGTGCGGCTCGGCCCGGCGAACAGGAAACGGGCCAGCAGCTGGCCGGCCCGGTCCCGCTCCTCCGGCGAGCCCGAGGCGATCACCCGGGCCAGCGGCGTGCCGTCCATCCACTCGGTGACCAGCACCTGCCCGGACCGGTCGACCACCTGCGGCACGGCGATGTCCGGGTCGTCGGCGAACTCGACCGCGTGGGCCCGCTGGGCCTCGGCCTCCAGGCCGTAGTCCAGCTCCTCCGCGACCCGCGCCCGCATCTCGGCGATCAGCGGCTTCATGTCCATCCCGGGGATCAGCGGGCCCAGCACCCGGGCGAGCCGGGCCAGCTGGCCGAGGTCGCTGAGCAGGGCGTCCCCGGCGCCCGGGTACTGCACCTTGACGGCGACCGACCGGCCGTCGTGCCAGACCGCACGGTGCACCTGGCCGATGGACGCCGCGGCGGCCGGCCGGTCGTCGAAGCTGAGGAACCTCTCCCGCCAGTCCGCACCGATCTGCTCCGCCATCACCCGGTGCACGGTGGCCGCCGGCATCGCCGGGGCCGAGTCCTGGAGCTTCGTCAGCGCGGCCCGGTAGGGGCCCGCCACGTCCTCCGGCAGCGCCGACTCGAAGACGGACAGCGCCTGGCCGAACTTCATGGCGCCGCCCTTGAGCTGACCGAGCGTCGAGAACAGCTGCTCGGCGGTGCGCTGCTGGAGTTCGGCGGTGACCTCCTCGGCCGGTCGGCCGCCCAGCCGCTTGCCCAGCCCGAGCGTGGCACGGGTGGCGAAGCCGAGCGGCAGCGCCGCCAGCCGCGCCGTCCGTGTCACGGCCTTGCGCGGAAGATCGCTCACCCCGGGGCCTCCCAGTCGGATCGCGCCCGCCGGGGCGGCCCGGTGCGGAGCACCGGACACGGCCTGCCGCCGGGCAGTGGTCACCACGCCATTGTGCCCGCTCGGCACCCCGGATCCGGCGAATCATCCGGACTGGCATTCGGGCGCGCAACCGGAGGGGGAGGCGCGCCCGGCACGATTCACCCCCACGGCCCACCGGAGGGCCGTCGCGGGCGGGCCGGCCGCACGGGTTCACCCGCCCGGGGGAGGCCCGGCGGACGGCCCGGGCGACCGGCCGCCCGAACGAGGGACCGGCCCGCCGGGGGAGTCGTCCGGACGGAGAGCCCCGTCCGGACGGGGAGCCGGCCGATCGGGGGAGCCGTCCGAGGTGTGCGTGGGGGATCCGGCCGCGGGTGCAGGCCCGGACGAATGCCGTCCCCGGGAGGTGCCGCCCCCGGGAGGTACCGCTCGCGGTCGGGGCCGGTCGGACGGCCGCGGGAGCGGTCATGTCCCGCCCCGGCCCGCGCCCGAGCAGGCGCCCGCGCCCGGGACGGCCAGCGGTGGCCGTCCGCCCGGCCACTGGCACCCGCAGGAGGGGTGGGCGGGCAGCCTCAGCCGCCGCACCATGCCGTCCGCCGCGGAGAGCTCGCACCAGCCGTCCACGCTCGGTGGCAGCACCCCGTCCAGGAAGAGCTGCGCGTGCAGCCCGGCCAGCCCGGCGACCGCGGTGGCCAGCGCGCTGTCGCAGGCGGGGCGGCGGGCCGGGCCCGCGCCGGTGCCCTCCAGCTGGGCCAGCAGCCCGGGCCAGCCCTCGTCCTCGTCGGCCCGGGTGAGCGCGGCGCAGCCGCCGCACGCGGACGACCCGGGCACCACCAGCGGCCCGACCACGCCCAGGTGCTCCAGCACGCCCACGTAGAGGTGCGGCACGCCTGCCCGGGCCAGCTCGTGCGCCTCCACGGCGCGGCCCGTCCAGGCGCCGGCACCGTCGCGGGGCGCCAGGACGACCAGGGCGGGCGGCCCGGCCGCGACCGGGGCGGGGCGGTGCCGCTCGGCCGGGGCCGCCGCGGCGGCCCGCAGCACGGCCTCCCGGGCCGCGGTACTGCGCAGCCGTCCGACGTCGGTGGGCGGGATCCCGGCGGGGGAGCAGTCCCCCGGTTCGACCCGGCCGCCGTCGGCCACCGTCACGGCGCCGATGCCGCCCGCCGACAGGACGGCGGCCAGCGCCGCCCCGACCCGTCCGGCACCGCGGACCTCCACCCGGGCCCGCCGGCGGGCGGCGATCACCTCGGCGGCCTCGCCCGGCTCGGGGTGGACGAGGGAGAGGCCCGCCGCATCCGGCCCCAGGACCTCCCGCTGCGGCTGCGGGAAGCCCTCCAGCGCCCTCGCGAGGGCCTCGGCGTCGTCCAGCAGCTCGCCGTCGGCCAGCGAGTCGAGCAGGGCCCGTCCCAGGCCGGGGTCGAGGCCGAGCCGCTCGCCGGCCGCGAGCAGCTCCGGGGTGTCGCGGGTGCCGTCCACGAGGTCGAGGAAGGCCGCGACGGCGGCGTCGGCCTGCTCGACCAGCCGGGCGTACCGGCGGACGGTGCCGAACTGGAGGGTCAGCTCGTCCCGCCTGAGGCGGGCGAGTCCGGGCTTGAGCATCGGGCGCATGGGCGTCACTCCGGTGCGGGCGTGCGGGCGGACGGTGGAGGCGAACGGGTGCGGCAGGGTGCGGGCGCGGGAGGGGCGCCGGGGCCAGGTGGGTGACCCCGCCGACGGCAGGATGCCCGAGGCGGCGCCGGCCCGTGAAACACGTTGTCCACAGGCCCGGTCGGCTTGTACGACCATCTGTGCGTACACCCTGTGGACAACTTCCGTTCGCCCGGTGTGCGCCGACCCTGCACCCGGCCGGCGGCGTCGGCGGCACCGATCTGTCCGACCCTGCGGGTAACGTCGGGTGTCATGGCGGCCGAACCGGACACCCGATCCCCCTCGCCGCGCCGGCGTACCCGGGCCGCCTCCGGGTACGGCGCCGCGGCCGCGGGTGCGCACGGGCGCACCCGGCAGGCGGAGCCCCCCGAGCAGCACGGGACGGCCCCCGAACCGTCCGCCGAGCCGTCCACGGCGCTCTCCGGGGCCCTGCCGGCGGTCGACCGGTCGACGATCGAGGTCCGCCGCAGCACCCGCCGCAGCCGCACCGTCTCCGCGTACCGCGAGGGCGACCGCACGGTCGTGCTGATCCCGGCCCGGATGTCCAAGGCCGAGGAGCAGCGCTGGGTCTCGCAGATGGTCGAGCGGCTCGCCCGCCAGGAGAGCCGCCGCACCCTCGGCGACGACGCGCTGGAGGCCCGCGCCCGGGACCTGTCGGCGGAGTACCTGGGCGGCCGGGCGGTGCCGCGCCGGGTCCGCTGGGTCACCAACCAGAACTCCCGCTGGGGCTCCTGCACCCCGGCCGAGGGCTCGATCCGGCTCTCCCACCGGCTGCAGGGCATGCCCGGCTACGTGGTCGACTACGTGCTGCTGCACGAGCTGGCGCACCTGCTGGTGGCGGACCACGGCCCGCGGTTCTGGGCGCTGCTGGAGGCCTACCCGCGCACCGAGCGGGCCCGCGGCTACCTGGAGGGGGTGGCCGCCGCCGGCCGGCTGCCGCACCTGCCGGGTGCCCGCGGGGGCACCGCCGGGGACGCCGCCGGAGGGCCGACGGCGGAGGAGCGGACCGCGGACGGAACCGCGGACCCCGACGGCTGCGACTGACGACGAGAAACCGCTGTGGTCGGGGCTGCTGCCGGGGCGGGCCGCTGGGATAGGGTCTCCGGGATCAGCAGCCGTACGGGAGGGGGCCGGTCCGCGCCATGTCCAGGGAACTCGTCAAGGCGTCCCGTGTCCGGATCAGCGAGCTGACCGCGAGCACCGAGCTCTACCTCGGGGTGCACATCGCGGCGCCGGGGCTGACCTTCGACATCAGCTGCTTCGGCCTGGACGCCGAGGAACGGCTCAGCGACGACCGCTACTTCGTCTTCTTCAACCAGCCGGCCAGCCCCGAGCAGTCGATCCGGCTGCTGGGCGCGCAGGGCGGCGACTCGGAGTCCTTCGCGGTGGCGCTGCCCGCCGTGCCGGAGGCCGTCCACAAGCTGGCGCTCACCGCCACCATCGACGGCGACGGGCAGATGTCGCAGGTGGCCTCCGGCTACGTGCGGATCGTGGCCGGCGGCACCGAGGTCGGCCGGTACAGCTTCACCGGCGCCGAGTTCTCCACCGAGCGGGCCGTGATGCTGGCGGACGTCTACCGCCGGGGCGGCGAGTGGCGGTTCGCCGCGGTCGGGCAGGGCTTCGACGGCGGGCTGCGCGCCCTGCTGGAGAACTTCGGCGGCGAGGCCCTGGAGGACGAACCGGCCGAGGCCGCCCCCACGAGTGCTGGAGCCCCGGCGGCCCCGGCCGCCTCGGTGCCGCAGCAGGCCCCGCCCCCGCCGGCCGCCGTCCCCGCGCCGCAGCAGTCCCCCGACGCGACCCTGCTCGCCGTACCCGTCCCCGTTCCCGCGGCGCCCGCCGCCCCGCCGGCGCCGTACCCGGACGCGACCCTGCTCGCCGTGCCCGTGCCGCCCGCGGCGATGCCGCCGGCGCCGTCGCTGCCGCCGCAGCCCGCCGGGGTGCGGATCTCGCTGACCAAGTACGCGGAGCTGACCAAGTACAGCGACGCCGCGGCCGGCCAGGACTGGGTGAAGCAGAACGACAAGCTCGTCCGGGTCAGCCTGACCAAGGGCAGGGACGTGCTGGCCCTGCAGGGCAGCATGGTCGCCTACCAGGGCAAGGCCGACTTCGCGCACGAGGGCTCGGGCATGCTGCGCACCCTGGTCGGCAACCTGACGGGCCAGCAGCTGAAGCTGATGCGGATCACCGGCGAGGGGCAGGTCTTCCTCGCCGACGAGGCCTGCGACCTGCACGTGGTGCGCCTGGAGGGCGACTCCTTCTGCGTCGGCTCGGACCGGGTGCTGGCCTTCGAGGCCGGCCTGGAGCACGAGGTGCGCCGGATCGAGGGCGAGGGCCTGCCGAACGGCGGCTTCTTCACCCTGCAGTTCAGCGGCCACGGGACGGTGGTGGTGAAGACCAACGGCACCCCGGTGGTGCTGCCGGTCACCCCGACCCCGGAGACGTACGTCGACGTGCAGGCGCTGGTCGCCTGGTCCCGCGGCTCGCAGGTGATCACCACCGCGCCGGTGCGGATCCGCCGCTCCGCCTACGCCGGGCACGCGGCGGAGTCGTACAGCCTGCAGTTCCGCGGCGCCCCGGGGAACTTCGTCGTCGTCCAGCCGTTCGAGGTCTGAGGTCCAGGAGGAGTCATGCAGGCACAGTTCCTCTCCGGGGGCGGGCTCGACGCGTACCGGGCCGCCGACACCGGGGCGCGGATGAGCAACCACGGCACCGCGATGTGCCGGGTGGCGCTGACGTCCGCCGCCGACGTCTACGCCAAGGCCGGCGCGATGGTGGCCTACGACGGCTTCCTGCAGTACGAGCCGGTGCCGCAGTCGCTGCGCCGGGCGCTCGGCGAGTGGGCGTCCGGCGAGCGCAGCCCGCTGCTGCGCTGGACGGGGGACGGCACGCTCTACCTCGCCGACCTCGGCGCCGACGTGCTCAACGTGCAGCTCGCCGAGGAGTCCCTGTCGGTGAACGGCGCGCACCTGCTCGCCATGGACGCCACCCTGGGCTGCGCCGTGGAGAAGGTCCGCGGCCCGGCCCTGCTGGCCGGCACCGGCCTCTACAACGTCACCGTGACGGGCAGCGGCTGGGTCTCCGTCACCTCCCGCGGGGTGCCCGTGGTGCTGGACTGCTCGGAGACCGAGACCTTCGTCGACCCGGACGCGCTGGTCGCCTGGACGACCGGCCTGGAGGTGCGCACCCGCCGGACGGTCAAGGTCGGATCGCTGATCGGCCGCGGCAGCGGCGAGGCGATGCAGCTCGGCTTCCGGGGCCACGGCTTCGTCGTGGTGCAGCCCAGCGAGGACACCGGCGACCGTCTCAAGATCCGCGGCTGAGAACCGAGTTCGAGGAGCCCTTCGTGCAGAGCCCCCTCCTGGCGCACACCGCCGGCACCGGCACCGACCGCTTCGCGCTGCAGAACCCGCAGCTGCTGCGGGTCACCCTGGACGGCCGGTCCGAGGTGCTCGCCCGCACCGGCGCGATGGTCGCCCACGTCGGCAAGGTGGACTTCACCGGCTGGACGCCGCCCTCCGGCAACCGCCGCGGCAACCGCAGCGGCGGCGGCAACGCGGGCAACCGGCAGCGCGACGCCGGCGCGCTCGACCTGATGCGCTGCACCGGCACCGGCACCGTCTACCTCGCCAATCTGGCCCAGCACCTGCACGTCCTGCAGCTGAGCCAGGAGCGCCTGGTCGTCACCAACAGCTACGTGCTGGCGCTCGACACCACGCTGGACTGGCACACCGTCGCGATCGAGAACGGCGACCGGATCGCCGGCGTCGGCAGCCGCTGCCTGGAGGTCTCCGGGACCGGCGGCCTGGTGCTGATGACCTCCGGCCGACCGCTGGTGATGCCGGTCGAGCCCGGCCGCTACGTCTACGGCGACGCCGACGCGGTGGTCGGCTGGTCCTCCGGCCTGGAGGTGCAGCTGCAGGCGCAGAGCACCAACACCGAGGCCTGGCGCCGGCGCGGCACCGCGACGGAGGGCTGGGAGCTGGCCTTCACCGGCAGCGGCTTCGTGATCGTGCAGCCCAGCGAGCTGCTGCCGCCGCAGCGGGTGCCGCGCGGCTGACGCCGGGGCGGCAGGGCCGAAGGCGACAGGGACGAAGGCGACAGGGACGAAGGCCGCCCCCGGTGCGCCGTCGGGCGCGGGGGCGGGCCTTCGTGTGCGGAGCGGGTCAGACCAGGGCGCGGGCGATCCCGACCAGGGTGCGCACCGAGCCGTCGCTGAGCTCGGGCAGCCCGTCGAAGCCGAACCAGCGCAGGTCCAGCGACTCCTCGCTGATCAGCTCCTGCGCCCCGGGCGGGGCGACGGCCACGTACTGCACGTCGAGGTGGGTGTTCTCCGGGCGGTCCTTGCCGGCGCAGCGCACCTGGTGGCGGTCGAGCTTCACCGGCACCGGCCGGCCGTCGACGCCGGTGAGCAGGGACAGCCCCGCGATGCCGGACTCCTCGGTGGCCTCGCGCAGCGCGGCGCCGGCGAGCGTGTCGTCGCCGGGCTCGCAGTGGCCGCCCATCTGCAGCCAGCGGCCGACCTTCGGGTGGAGCGTCAGCAGCACCCGGCCGGCGGCCGGGTCCACCACCACCGCGCTGGCGGTGATGTGGGCGGGCAGGCAGGCCCGCATCAGCCCGTCGGGGTGGCCGGCCAGGTGGTCGAGGTAGTCGAGCCGCAGCTGGTCCTGGCCGGGGTCGGCGGACTTCCAGTCCTGAAGGGTGCGGACGGCGTCCTGGTGCAGGGCGTCGCTCACTTGCCGTTGTCCTTGTCCTCGTCGGTGCCCTCAGTGCCCTCAGTGCCCTCGGCGCGCTCGGTGCCGCCGGTGCCGGGCTTGTCCTCGCCGCGGGCGGCGTCGCCGAGCAGCTTGTCGAGGGCGTCGAAGTCGATGCCGCCCTCCTCGGCGCGGTGCACGAAGCCGTCGGGGTCGTCCAGGTCTGCGGCGGTCGGCAGCATGTCCGGGTGCTCCCAGAGGGCGTCGCGGCCCTCGATGCCGCGGGCGTCGGCGAGCGAGGCCCACAGTCGGGAGGCGTCCCGCAGCCGGCGCGGGCGCAGTTCCAGCCCGACCAGGGTGGCGAAGGTCTGCTCGGCCGGGCCGCCGGTGGCGCGGCGCCGGCGCAGCGTCTCGCGGAGCGCCGCGGCC
>NZ_JBEYFP010000022.1:0-34766 GCF_040634455.1 Kitasatospora sp. NPDC007106 | reverse complement strand
CGCGGCCGTCCTGCTGCAGCAGCCGCAGGATCGCACGGTCGACACGGTCGAGCCTGGACGTCTGTTCAGCCGACATGGCCCCCCACGCCGGCCGCGCTCGCCGCGGCGAGGTGCTCGCCGACGACGAGTGCGGCGACCAGGGTGACCACGACCGGTGCGGTGCCGCGGGCGATCGGGTACACCTGCCCGAAGTCGCCCAGCCGGAACGAGCGCATCAGCAGGACCTGGTAGACCACGTGCAGCACGACCGAGACCAGCAGCCAGGGCCAGGCGGCCGGCGCCGGGACGGGTGCGAGGCAGGCCAGGCCCACCCCGCACGCCGTCCGGCCGACGCCGACCATGCACAGTCCGGCGAGTTCGTCCTTGATGCTGTGGGCGATCGCGTTCCAACCGGCGTGGGTGACCGCGGCGACGAGCACCACGGCCGCGACGAGCGGCGTCACCGGCCCGCGGCCTGCAGGCCGGCGGCTGCGCCGGTCGCAGGGGCGCCGGCCGAGTGAGTGCCGGCCAGTTCGCGGAGTACGGCGTCCCGGGCGGCCGGGTCGAGCATGTCGACGTTGGAGCGGAAGCACCGTGCCCCGCCGACGAGTTCGGCGAGCTGGGCCTTCATGGCGCCCAGCACGTCGGTGAACCGCAGGACGTCGCCGCCGCAGTGGTTCATCAGGTCGTCCTTCAGGCCGTAGGTGGTGACGGCGAAGGCGAACTGGTCGAGGAAGAGTTCCGACCGGGTCGTCGGGATCTCCTCGAAGCCGGGCGGTCGGGACGGGTCGAAGTCGGTGATCACGATGTTGCGGATCGGTGCGGCGTCGACCGGCTCGCCCGGGAACAGCAGCTCGGGGGAGGCCACGAAGTCCCCCTGTTCCAGGTGTTCGGTGAGGCCGTGCCGGTCGATGAGCGGGCCGAAGGAGGCGTCCCGCCGGACCCGGACGGCGGACGGCACGCCGTACGCGTACCCGTCCCGGACGAGCAGGTGGGTGTTGCTGAGGAAGCGTGCGCCGGCCAGGCACGCCTGGGTCATGAACACCGTCTTCCCGCCGGCGTTGGGGCCGACGAGCAGGGTCGCCCCGCCGTCGAGCACGAACGCGGCGGCCTTCAGGTGGAGGTACCCGTGGTCGACGGCGAAGTCCGTGAGGATCCGCTTCACGAAGTACGGCCACACCGTGCGCTCCAGGCGCCGGCCGAAGACGTACGAGCGCCGGCCCTCGGTGATCAGGTACGCCGGGTCGCCGAAGACGTGGTTCAGGTAGTAGCCGGTGCGGAAGCGCTTGGCGCGCAGCGAGCGGTCGGCGAGCCGGGCCAGTTCGTCGGTGTCGTGGTCGTCCCGGTCGAGGTCGATGCAGTAGATCTCGTGGTCGGGCTCTTCGCCCGGCGGTGCCTCGCGGGAGAAGTAGGCGTAGGCCGCGAACTCCTCCAGGTTGGTGGCGATCCGCACCTTGAGCAGGTTGAGGTCGACCGTCCTCGACGAGCGCAGGGGCAGCCGGTTGAGGTCCAGGGGCATGACGGCTCCAGGTGGTTGCCGGATGGTTGACGTTTCGTCAGACGAGGCTGCGGACGGCCTCGGAGATCCTCCGCACGCTGGAGAAGGTCTCCCGGTCGAGCATCGCGTCGGGGAACTCGATGCCGAACTCGTCCTCCAGGCCCACCATCAGCGAGACGCTGCCCATCGAGTCCAGGCCGGCCGACCAGAGGTCGGTGTCGGGGCCGGGGTCGTCCTGTCCGGGCGCCGTGCGCAGGACGCCGGCGACGATCCGCCGGACGCCGTCCTCGACGGCCGTGGTGTCGGTGCTCATGCCGCCGCCCGCTCGGTGAAGCGCGCGACGATCTGCTGCGGGGTCCACTCGACCCGCTTGCCGGCGGCGGCGCCGCGCGGCGCGCAGCGCACGTGCAGCAGGGTCGGGCCGTCGGCGGGCACCGCCTGCCGGAGCTGCTCGGCCGAGTCGACGGTGTACGCGGCCGCGTAACCCGCGGCCAGGGCGAGGCCGGCCGGGTCGCCGATCTGCACCGGGCGCTGGCCGCCGGTGCTCTCGTGCACGCCGTTGTCCAGGACCACGTGGACCAGGTTCGGGCGGTGCTCGGCGATCATCGGCAGCACGCTGAGGTTCATGGCGAAGGAGCCGTCGCCGTCGAGGACGACGACCTGCTTGCCGGGCCGGGCCAGGGCGACCCCGAGGCCGACCGGGGCGGCCATGCCCATCGAGCCGACCAGGTAGAAGTTCTCCGGCCGGTCCGCCGTGTTGTAGAGGTCGCGGGTGATGAACCCGCAGGTGGAGACGTACAGCGAGGAAGGGAACTTCCGCGTGGTCTCGACGATGGCTTCCTGGATCCCGAGCATCCTCAGACTCCCTGCTTCACGATCAGAACGGGGGTGTGGCGGCCGTCCTCGCCCCTGGCGAGGCAGCGCTCGACCGAGGCGTACGCGTCCTCGGGGTCGAAGACCGTCCAGCGCAGGTCGAAGACGTCGAGCAGGTTGGTGAGTTCGCGGCCGATGATGTCGTGCTCGACGGCGTCGTTCCCGTCGTGGCCGCGCCAGCTGACGACCAGCGGCACGTGCACGTCGTAGATGAGGTTGAGCGAGGTCAGCACGTTGAGCGAGTAGCCGAGTCCGGAGTTCTGCATGAGCACCACGGGCTTGGCGCCGGACACGGCGAGTCCGGTGGCGACGCCTATCGCGGAGTCCTCGCGCGGCGCGGCGAGGTAGCGCAGGCCCTCGGTGAGGTCGCTCCGCGGGCCTTCGAGCACCTTGAAGACGCCCTTGAGCAGCGAGCAGGGCACGCCGGTGAAGTGGGTGTGGCCGTGGTCGGCGAAGGCGCGGACGAGTTCCTCCGCGGCCGTCGGTCGGGGGGATCCGGGTCCGGCGGCGGGGCCGGACGGGAGTACTGCGGTGGTCATGCGCTGTACCTTCCTGCGGAACGGTCGTGGGGCGCCGGGGCCGGCCTGCCGGCCGGACGTGCGGTGTCGCGGCCGGGCGTGGATCGTCGGCCGGCCCCGGCGGGGGGTCCGGGAGCTGTCCTCAAAGACGTTCGGGTGGTCGATTCAGGGGTGCGTGGGGCACCTCCCGGCCGAAGGCCGGGGGAGAACTGCGCAGTCCGGGGGGTGGTGCCGCTGACGAATCCGGCTCACCTGGTCTGCACGGTGGCCCGCATCCGAATCGCGCAGTTCTCCCCCAGCCTTCGGCCGGGAGGTGCCCCCACGCGCCCCTGTGAGGCATCTGTGCGTCCTTGAAGACACGGCCTACGGCCAGGCGTTGAGCTCCGGCAGTGCGGCGCCGCCGTCGGCGACGGGCGGGGTGGTGGTCGGGCGGCCGGACATCCAGGCGGCGAGCGCCCGCTGGTCGCCGCGCACCACGACGGCGGCCGCGGCGGTGTCGTCCCAGGTGAGCCCGGTGTCCGAGGCGACCAGCGCCACGGCGGGGGACTGCGGGAGGCGGGGCTGGAGGAAGGTGACGACGTGGGCGGCGAGGGCGGGGCTCCACTCCTCGGAGCGGCGGCCGACGCCGAGGTCGACGGTGTGCAGCTCCGACTCCCGCCACCAGGCCAGCTGGGTCGCCAGCAGCGGGGAGTTGCGGTAGGCGCAGGGCAGGTCCCAGCCGTCCGGGCCGAGGGCGGCCCAGGCCTCCTCCAGCGCGGTCAGGCCCTCTTCCAGCTGGGCGCGCAGCCACTCGACCGGGCGGTCGTGGTTGGCCTCGATCGACTTGTCGCGGGTGGGCCGCCCGCCGTCGTACACCTCGACGGTCTCGCCGCGGGCCGCGTAACGGGCCTGCCGGGCGAAGGCCTTGGCGAGGTCGGCGAGGTGGATCAGGACGTGGCCGCGCGTCCAGCCGGGCAGGTCGATCGCCTCCCGGGCCTGCTCCTCGGTGAGGGCCGCGGTGGCGGTCCGGATCCGGGCGTGGGCGGCGGCGATCTCCGCGAGCCGCTCGTCGGTGCCGATCGCTGCGTGTGCCTCGGTGCTCATGCGTGCTGTCCTTCGTTCTGGTGCCGGTCGTTCTGGTGCCGGTCGGTCGGGTTCTGCCGGTCGGGGTCGCCGTGGGGCATGAAGGCGTTGATCCAGCAGAGGATGTCGCGGATCACATGGTGGTCCTTGTTCGGCCGCAGCGCGCCGATCTGGTGGTACATCACACCCTCGCTGGGCGGGCCGAGGAAGGTGATCCGGGGCTCGACCGACCCGTCCGCGCGGACGGGGTGGAACTCCGGCGTGAGGTCGAGGCCGCCGGGGACGAAGTCGTCCTCGCCGAGGCCCGGGTTGGTCCACTTGCGGACGATCCCGCGGGCGAGCAGGTTCGGGTAGACCGGCATGACGTCGCGCTCGGCGTCGAAGCGGTGGACCCGGGCGTCGACCAGGGAGTCGACCAGCCGCTCGGCGCCGGTGACCGGCCCGCTGATGCGGAACTTGCCGGCCTCCTCGTCGCACGAGACCCGGGCCTCCGGGCCGGCCGAGACGTCGACGTAGCCGGCCTTGATCAGTGCGGTGACCTTCTCCATCGCCTCGCAGGAGGCTCCCTGGCAGAGCCGGTTGTGGTGCCCGGTGTAGACGTCGAGGAAGTCCCGGTGCGAGGAGGCGAGCAGGCCGCCGAAGTCGACGGCCTCGATCACCACGCCGCGCAGGTCGCGCCAGGCGGCGTCGGCCGCGGCCTTGGCCGGGTTGCTGAGGTTGCCCTGGGCGGCCCAGCGGATGTCGGTGTCCAGGAAGTCCAGGAAGACCTCGCGGTACTCCTCCGGGGTGCGGTAGGCGCCGCGGGGGATCGGGTTGATCGTCCCGTCCCAGGAGAAACGGTGCTTGGCGGCCGACGCGGCGTGCCGCCAGGGCGAGCTGGAGGCGGCCACGGCGGCCGCGAACTCGTAGGGGCGGCCGGACAGTTCGAGCAGCTCGGCGGCCCGGTCGGCGCCGTGGACGACGGTCAGGAAGGAGACGGTCGCGGCGCGGACGGGCAGCCCGGCGCCGGCCGTGCCGTCGAGCGGGGCCGCCCCGGAGATGACCCAGTCCACGGCGGCGGCGGTGTCCAGCGCGAGCGCCTCGATCGGTCCGGTCAGCAGGTCGCACGCCTCGCGGTGGTCGGCGAACGCGTCGGCGCCGGCGAGGAACTTCTCGTACGCCGGGCGGGCCGCGGCGATCGCCAGCTCGCGGAACTCCGCGCCGTACAGCGTGCTGTAGTGGATCAGCGCCATCTCCTGCACGACGAGCGGGAAGAGGTGCTTCTCGAAGTCGAGCTGGAGCTGTTCGACGCCGTTGATGGTGTTGCGCCGGCCGACGGTGCGCCGCAGCTCGGCCACCGCCGCGAGGGTGAGGAACGCGCCCTTGTACTCCAGGGCGGCGATGTCCCGTTCCTTCTGGTTGTACGGGCGGGCGAAGGTGAACAGGCCGTTGCGGCTGAAGACCACGATCGAGTCGGGCTCGGCGCCGCAGGGGCGGTAGCCGAGCGTGCCGTCCGCCTCGCGCTCGAAGACTCCGCCGCGGCCCTCGGTGAGGTACAGCACGACGTCGATGCCGGTCAGGCCCATGCCGAGGCAGCCCACCGAGGACCCGGGACCGGTGCGGTCCGGGGTGAGGGACTGCTCCAGGGGGTACGCGGAGGGGATCAGCCGGGCGTCGGCCCGCTCGGTGAACCGCGCCCAGGCGACCTGCAGCGGGTCGGTCTCCGGCTTGTTGGAGGAGTGGCCGGTGAGCATCAGCACGTAGTCGGCCTCGAAGGCGGGCTCGCCGTCGGTGGTGAGGACCGCGAAGCGGTCGCCGCGCTCCTCCAGGTCGCAGACCTCGGCCTGCCGGAGGGTGACGGTGACGCCCTCGGCGGCGCGCAGCAGTTCGACGTAGCGCTCGAACTGGTCCTGCAGGGCCAGGCCGTGGACGTAGCGCTTCGGCCAGTCCTCGGCGACCATGTCGAAGGCCGGGTCGCCGGTCTCCTCGAACCGGGTGCGGCACCAGTCCAGCAGGGTCGGCCGGTCGCCCTCGGGGAGCAGCGGGCCGGCCTCGACCACGCTCTCGTCGGCCGCGAACGCCACCTGGCCGACGATCCGGTTGAGGTAGCTGGTGGTGGTCTGGCGGGGGCTGTGCACCTGGCCGGAGCCGAACTCGCCGGAGAGGTCGTAGACGACGACGTCCAGCGGGACGGCGGTGCCCCGTGCGCGGGTGAGCGCGGCGAGCCGCTCCAGGACGTAGGTGCAGGTCGGACCGCCGCCGACGATCGCCAGCCGGATCGGTGCCATGGTCGTGGGCCTTTCGGTAGTCACCGGGTCACCGCCGCCGCTTCGGCCGGGGCGGGGGAGGACGGGGAACGCGGGGTGGTGTGCCGGCGGACGACCTCGTCGTAGGCGGCGAAGAAGCCGGTGATGTCGTCCGCGGTGAGCTGGCCCATGTTGGCCAGCCGGAACACGCCGGCGGACTTCTCCTGGGTCGCGTAGATGACGTAGCCGTGCTGCTTGAGTCCGTCGTGCAGCTCGTCGTAGGTCATGCCGTTGGAGAGGTGGGCGTTGGTGATGGAGCTCGCCCGGTGCTCGGGCGGGAGCAGCAGGTCGACGCCCCGCTCCAGCAGGCCGGCGCGGATGGCGTCGGCGCGTTCGGTGTACCGCTTCCTGCGGGCGGCCACCCCCTCGGCGGCGGTGAGGTCGAGGGCCTCGTCGAGGGCGCGCAGCACCTGCAGGGCCGGGGTGAACTGGGGTGTGCGGCTGCCGACCTGGGAGGTGTAGTGGGCGTGCAGGTCGAGATAGAAGGTCCGGCCGGGGACGTCGGCGAGCTGCTCGAAGCGTTCCCGGGGGGCGACGACGAAGCTGATGCCGGGCAGGCCCTCCAGGCACTTGTTGGCGGTGCCGATGCACCAGTCGACGTGGTCGGCGACGACGTCGAGGTCCTCGGCGCCCAGGCTGCTGATCGCGTCGACCAGCAGGGAGCGGCCGTGCCGGGCGACCAGCCGGCCGAGCTCGCCGACCGGGTTGAGCATGCCCGTACTGGTCTCGTGGTGGACGGCGGCGACGTGGGTGATGCCGGGGTCCGCCGCGAGGGCGCGGTCCACGGCGTCCAGGTCGATCGGCCGGGCCCAGCCGAACTCCAGCCGCAGCACCGGGATCCGGTGCACCTCGGCGATCTTCAGCAGCCGTTCGCCGTAGTGGCCGTTGTCGAGCACCAGCAGCCGGCCGTCGGCGGGCACGACGGAGGAGACGGCCGCCTCCAGTGCGGCCGTGCCCGAGCCCGTGAGCAGGACGGCGGCGTGCGTGTCCCCGCCGCCGCTGACCGCGGTGACCTTCCGGGCCACGGTGGCCAGCAGCTCCTGGGCCTCGGGCTCGCGGTGGCACTCGTCCGGCGAGCCGATGGCGGCCTTGACCCGCTCGTGGGTGTTCACGGGCCCCGGGTTGAGCAGGACGACCCGCGGGGCCGTCCGTGCGGTGGTGAGGGTCATGACGGGCTCCATTGACGGGAGATCAGCGTGTACGCGGTGTCGGCGGGCCATTCGGCGATCGGCGCGAACAGGTGGCGGAGGTCCTCGGCGGCGCGGTCGCCGCGGGTGATGACGCACTCGGCGCCGCGCCGGGCGTGTTCGGCCAGCGCCTCGACCTTCCCGGCCATCGCGCCGGTGGCGTCCCAGGCGTCGGTGGGCCAGAACAGCCGTTCCGCGGCGGTGGGGTCGTCCGGGTCCAGGTGGCGCAGCACGGCGCTGCCGGGCCCCCGGGTGAGGATCCCCGGGACGTCGGTGAGCGCGACGATCCGGACGGGGCCGAACTCCTCGGCGGTCAGCAGGGCGGGCACGTGGTCGCTGCTGAGGATCCGCAGGGTGCCGGCCGCGGTGACGACGCAGTCGCTGGACAGCACCGGCAGGGCGCCCTCGGCGAGCAGCCGGCGGACCACCGCGGTCTCGGTGATGGGCGTGCCGTCGGGGTGCTCGCCGAACATCGAGGTCACCTGCAGGGGCACCGCCCGGACGCCGCGTGCGCGCAGCCGGGTCGTCCAGGCCCACCGCATGGTGAAGGCGGGTTCGGTCAACGCGACCGCGGCGTACGGGTCCTGGCGGTCGGCCTTGATCCGCAGTCCGACCGGGTGGCAGAGCGCGCCGCCGCCGGTGACCAGCACGACCCGGCCGGGGAAGCCGGCCACCAGGTCGGCGACCTGCCCGGCGAAGGCGTCGATCGCGTCGAAGTCGGTCTGCCCGGTGCCCTGCTTGTCGGAGAGCACGCTGCCGCCGATCTTCAGGACGAGCAGGCGGGGCTCGCCCGGACGGGCCGGCGCGGGTGCGCCCGTCGGGGCCGGGGCGGTCGGGCTCACCGCAGCGGGACGTTCGAGGCGGTGCCGGCGGTGTGCCGGCCGGAGTCGAACAGCCGGAGCAGGAAGGGCTCCTGCCACTGGGCGGTCTGGCCGTCCAGTGCGCCGTACTGCTCCAGGTAGGCGGTGTCCTCGGGCCGCAGCGCGTCCAGGACGCCGGCCGGGACGGCCTCGGGGTAGAGCTGTGCGGTGAAGTGCAGCGCGTAGTAGGCGATCGGTTCGGCGCCGAAGCCGCGCACCCGCTCCAGGAACCGCTCCCAGTCCTCGGCGGTGGACGCCCCGGCGACCAGTGCGAGGTCCAGGAACTTGCTCAGCTGGAGGTCCTGCCGGTCCTCGACGAAGTGCAGGCTGGTCGCCTCCTTGTGCAGGTGCGAGCAGAGGTCGAGCAGCCGGTCGTCGGGGGCCGGGACGGTGGCGGCGGTGCCGCAGAGCGTCGCCGGGACGGCCCGGTCGAGGAGTTCGGCGGCGCCGGCCGAGATGCCGGACTTCTTCTGGAAGATGTCGTGGCAGATGTCGACGTTGAAGTCGGAGATGTCCGGCCGGCTGGCCGTCTTGCGGTAGGGCAACTGGTTGCTGAGGTTCATCCGCCAGAAGATCTGGGTCTCCCGGTTGTACGGCTCGATCCGCTCGCCGTCCTCGGCGAGGCGGCCCTGGACGTAGCCGAGCCGGGCGAGGACCTTGTCGGCGGCCTGGGCGTCGGCCCGGTCGACCAGGACGTCGAGGTCGGCGATCCGGCGCAGCGCGGGGTCGTGGTACTCGCCCTCGCCGAGCGAGAAGCCCTTGCGGACGGCGAACCTGACGCCGGCGGCGGCGAGTTCGTCGAAGACCCGGCCGAACTCGTCGGCCAGCGCCAGGTTCCGGGTGCGGTTGCCGAGGTAGGCGGTGGTGAAGACCCACGGGTACGGGAAGCCCGCCGAGCCCTCGGTCTTGCGGTCCAGCCGGTACCGGTCGACGTGCCGGCCGATCATCGGCAGCATCTTGTGCCACGCGGCGGACTCCAGGAAGGCGCCCCAGTCCAGGTCGGGCCGGGCGGCGAGGGACCTGACCTCGGCGACCTGCTCCTCGGACAGCCGGAGCCGGGCGAGCTTCAGCAGCAGCCGGGAGTGCGGCGGGAGGTCCTCGACGGTGACCGGGGCGGTGGTGTTCTCGGGTGCCATTCTTCAACCTTCAGACGGAGGCGCGCGCGTACGCGTCGACGGTGAGCTGCTGCAGGGCGCGGTGGTCGGTCTTGCCGTTGCGGGTCAGCGGCATGGCGTCCAGCACGGTGACCTGCCGGGGCACCATGGCCTCGGGCAGGGCCCCGGCGAGGAACGTGCGCAGCTCCTCGGGCTCGGCGGCGGTGCGGAGGGTGACGTGCGCGGCCAGCTCGGGGCGGCCCGCGACGACCGGGACGGTGACGGCGCACTGGTCGACCGCCGGGTGGCTGCGGAGCACGACCTCGATCTCGTCGAGTTCCATGCGGACGCCCGCGACCTTCACCTGGCGGTCCACCCGGCCCAGGTACTGGACGCGGCCCTGCTCGAACCGGGCGAGGTCGCCGGTGCGGTACAGCCGGCCGGTGGGCGAGCCGGGGTCGAGGGCGTCGCGGTGGAAGGCCCGACCGCTGTTCTCCGGGTCGTTGAGGTAGCCGAGGCCCACCACGACGCCGCCGACGAAGAGTTCGCCGGCCTCGTCCGGTTCGGCGGCCCGCCAGGCGTCCTGCTCGGGCTCGTGGACGAGCAGGTAGAGGTCGGCGTTGGCGACCGGGGCGCCGACCGGCAGCCGCGGCCGGTCGAGGTCGGCCGCGGTGACCTCGTGGTGCGTGATGTCGTCCGAGCACTCGGTCGGGCCGTAGGCGTTGAGCAGCCGGACGTGCGGGGCGGCGGCCAGCATCCGCGCGGCGAGGCCGGGGTGGAGTTCCTCGCCGGTGGAGATGAGCCAGCGCAGCTGCGGCAGCACCGTTCCGGGCCTGCGCTCGGCGGCGTCGGCGATCCAGCCGACCACGGTCGGGACGAGTTCGACCACCGCCGTGCCCGTCCGCTCCAGCAGCCGTACCAGCCGCGGGGGGAAGGCGAGTTCCTCCTGGCGGACGACCACCACGGTGCCGCCGACCAGCAGCGGGGCGAGCATCTGCCAGATCGAGATGTCGAACACCAGCGGGGCGGTGAAGGCCAGCCGGTCGCCGGCGGTGAGACCGAGGTCGTCGACCTTGGCCCGGAGGTGGTTCATCATGCCCCGGTGTTCGACCAGCGCGCCCTTGGGGCGGCCGGTGGTGCCGGAGGTGAAGATGCAGTAGCGCGGTTCGAGGGACCGGTCCCGTTCGTCCGCCGCGGCGGCCAGCCCGGCGGCAGCGGCACCGGGGTAGGCGGGCAGCGGGAGGACCGGGACGCCGGTCTCGCCGGCCGCCGCCCGGGCGGCGGCCGGTGCGCGGGGCCCGTCCCCGGTCGGTGCGCAGTAGTCGAGCAGCCGGTCCGCGCCGCTGCGGGTGAGCACGTCGGCGACGCGCCGGGCCGGCCAGTCCGGGTCGATCGGCAGGTAGACCGCGCCGAGGTCCTCCAGGGCCAGGAAGACCACGACGGTGTCGGCGGTGCGGTCGCCGACCGCGGCGACCACGTCCCCGGCGGCCGTCCCCGCCGCGGCGAGGGCGTCCCGCAGGTGTGCCGCCCGGTCCACCAGCTCGGCGTAGCCGATGACGGATCCGCCGTCCACGACGGCCGGGGCGGCGGGCTCCGCGGCGGCGTGCCGGGCGGCGTGCGCGAGCACGCCGAGTCCGAGCGGTGGCTGCTCCCTGCGGTTGCGCAGCCCGAGTGCGGCGGCCCGGGCGGCCGCGCCGTCGGCGAGCGGCAGCTCGGCGAGGTCGGGGCTCATCGGGTGCCCGCGCTCTGGTGCCGGTCCAGGTCGTGGAAGAAGCCGTCGACGGTGGTGACCTCGCCCGCGGCGCGGGCCCAGCGGTGCACGTTGCTGCCGACGACCAGGTCGAGCAGGCCGAGGCCGAACGGCGAGAAGACCACCGTCCGGTCCGCGGGGACGGTGTACTCCCCGGTCAGGACGTCGTTCAGGGTCGCGTGCAGGAAGTCGCGGCCGCCGGTCTGCTGCTCCGTCAGGTGGACGGAGGTGTCCGCCTGCAGGACGTGGTCGACGTCGTCCACCACGTTGACGCTGTCCAGGACGATCGCGGTGCTCAGGTCGCGCAGCGAGACGTGCAGCACGACCGGGTGGTGCGAGAACCAGTCCGGGTCGGTGATGTGCGGGGCGGCGGCCGTGGTGGCGAGGACGACGAGGTCGGAGGAGCGGATCAGCTCCTCGGCGGTGGAGTGGACGGTCACCGGTGTGCCGGTGTCCGCGCCGAGCACCTGCCCGGCGAACGAGCGGGCGTACTCCTCGTTGAGGTCGAAGACGCCGAACTCCTCCACGGGCCAGCCGAGTTCGCCGAGGTAGGTGTGGATGTAGCGGGCGATCAGGCCGGTGCCGATGAAGCCGATCCGGCGCGGGGCGCCGCGCTTCGCGGTCAGGTGGCGGGCGGCGACGGCGGCCGAGGCCGCGGTGCGCACCGCGCTGATGATCGACCCTTCGAGGCAGGCGAAGGGGTAGCCGGTGACCCGGTCGTTCAGCACGAGCATCGCCGAGGCGCGGGGGATGCCCAGCTCGACGTTGGTCGGGAAGCTGGAGATCCACTTGATGCCGTCGACGCCGACGTCGCCGCCGACCGAGGCGGGCAGCGCGATGATGCGGGAGGCCGGCCGGTCCGGGAAGCGGAGGAAGTACGACGGCGGGTTCACCGTGTGCCCGGCGCCGTGCAGGCGGTAGGCGTCCTCCACGAGGTCGAGGACCTCTGCCCGGCGGCCCTCCAGGCTGCGGTGGACGGCCGCACCCGAGACCACCGAGAACTCCGGCGGCCGTGTGGTCCTGTGCTCACCCATGACTGTTACCGCTCTCCCATCCTGTGTCGCCGTAGTGGTCGGTCGTCCACGTGTCGTCGTAGACGGTGTCGATGTAGCGCTCGCCGAGGTCGGCCGAGATCGCCACGGCCGTGAGGCACTGCCCGGGGTCGTTGCGCCGCAGCCACTCCCGGGCGCCGCTGACCACCGTCCCGGTGGACCCGCCGAGCAGGAATCCGCGGGCGGCCAGGCTGCGGCACATCCGCACCGTGTCGGCCTCGCGGACCCGGACGACGTCGGTCGCCAGGTCGGGGGTGATCAGCGGCATGGGCTCGCTCGCGCCGAGGCCGGGGATGTGCCGGGATCCGGGCGGCATGCCGAAGTTGACCGAGCCGACGCTGTCGATGGCCACGATCCGGACGTCCGGGTGGTTCTCCCGGAAGTACCGGACGCAGCCCGAGAGCGTGCCGCCGGTGCCGGCCCCGACGAACAGGACGTCGAGGCCGGGGAACTGCTTGGCGATGAGCGGCGCGGTGTTCTCGTAGTGCGCCAGCCAGTTCGCCGGGTTCTCGTACTGGTTGAGCCAGACCCAGTCGCTGTTGCGTGCGCACAGCTCCTGCACCTTGGCCTTGCGCGCGGTCAGGTAGTTGCCGCCGGCGTCGGGCCGGTCGACCACCACCACCTCGCTGCCGTAGGCGCGCATGAGCTTCAGCGCGCTGGGGTTGCACTTGGGGTCGGTGACGCAGACGAAGCGGAGCGAGTTCGCCGCGGCGACCACGCTCAGCGCGACGCCGAGATTCCCTGAGGACGACTCGATCAGGGTGGAGCCCCGCCCGATGAAGCCCTGGTGCATGCCGGCCGAGACCATCGACACGGCGGCCCGGAGCTTCACCGAGCCGGCGAAGTTGAATCCCTCGCACTTGAGGTGGAGGTTGACGCCGAGGGCCGGCCGGAGATCGATGTAGACGTCGCTGTCGAAGATCTCGTCCGCTGTCGAGATGATTGCCACGGGTCCTGTCCGCTTCTATCCGCTGGAACCTGCGAGGAGACCCGTCGGTCAGGCGTCGAGCTTCTGCCACTCCGGCAGGCGCTGCAGGTCGAAGACGTCCTGCACCGAGGCGATGGAGTCCTCGACGACGGTGGAGTCGCCGTGCCGGTAGACGGCGCGGTAGGTGTCGCGCAGGGCGGTCACCGTCGCGCGCAGACCCTGGTTGGCGTAGATGACGACCGAGACGCCGGCCGCCCTGATGTCGTCGATGTGCCAGTCCGGGTAGGTGGTGGGCACGATGACGACCGGGCAGCGGAAGTCCCAGCGCTCCAGGAAGCCGAGCACCTGGTCGCGGCTCTTGGCCTTGGAGTGCACCAGGACGGCGTCGGCGCCGGAGTCGGCGTAGACCCGGCAGCGCTCCAGCGCGGCGTCCACGTCCAGGCCGCTGATCAGGGCCTCGGTGCGGGCGATGACGAACAGGTCGTCGCTGGACTGGGAGCGCTTCGCGGTGACGATCTTCGACGCGAACTCGCGGGTGTCCAGCAGGGTCTGGCCGCCGGCGACGAAGCTGTTCATCTTCGGGAACAGCTTGTCCTCGATGCACACCGCGGTGATGCCGGCGTCCTCGAACTCGTGGACCATGTGCGCGACGTTGAGGTTGCCGCCGTAGCCGGTGTCGCAGTCCGCGACGACCGGGATCCGCAGCACCTTCTGGATGTTGGCCGCGGACTCGAGGTACTCGGCCATGCTCAGGATGCTCGCGTCCGGTACGCCGCGCGAGGCCGAGACCTCCAGGCTGGACGACCACACCGCCTGGAATCCGGCCTCTTCGGCGAGCAGTCCGCCGAGGGCGTGGTTGGCCCCGGCGACGCGGACGACGTCGTGCTCGCCGAGGACGGTGCGAAACGACGGATAGCTGACTCTCTGCACTCCGGAACTCCTCTGTAGGCAGTCGGCGCCCGGCGGTCGCCGTTCTGGGAGGCGAAGCTAGTCAGCGTTTGGCAACCTTGTCAATGATGATTGGCAAGCGTTGCCAACGTCTTTTGGTGCATGCTACGTTCCGCGCCATGACAACTGCTTTCGCGCCTTCGCACCCGCGCACCCTCGAAGCGCCCGCCGAGGCCTTCCACACCTTCTCGCCGAAGGCCGGGGCCGAACTCGCGGCCTACGTGGCGGAGCTCGACCGCACCCACCCGGACGGGCGGGTCGACGCCGTTCCGGTCGACCCCTCGCGCTGCCCGGCCTTCCTCGCCGAGGTGGAGGCCACCCGCGCGGTCATCGACTCCGGCGCCCACTTCCTGGTGTACGACCGCGTCGAGGGCGTGGACTCGCTCCGCGGCCAGGCCCTCTACGCCTGGATCCTGGGCACGGCGCTCGGCACGCCGATGGTCCAGAACACCGAGGACTGGCGGATGGTCGAGGTCTACGACCGCGGCCTGCGCAGGACCATCGAGGCCGGGGCCCGCTACCACCAGACCAAGCAGGGCTCCTACATGCACAACGACGCCGTCAACGACGTCGACCCGATCGACTACCTGCTGCTCTCCTGCGGCCAGGCCGCCCACGTCGGCGGCGAGTCGATCCTGGTGGACGCCGGCACGGCGCACGCGTTCCTCCAGGACCACCCGGAGGTCCTGGAGGTCCTCACCGAGGAGTTCTGGTTCGAGAAGCGCGGGATGTCGCACGAGACCGGCTTCTTCCGCTCGCCGATCATCCGGTACTCGCCCGACGGCGAGGCGCTGGTCCGGTACTTCCGCACCTACATCGAGGTGGCGCACGAGAAGGTCGGCGAGCCGCTGACCGAGCGCCAGATCGCCGCGCTCGACTTCTTCGACGCCGTCCTCGACCAGTCCTCGGTGCAGATCCGGATCCGGCTGGAGCGCGGCCAGACCCTGGTCTCGGCCGACGACCGCTTCCTGCACACCAGGACGGCCTTCGTGGACCGCTTCGCGCCCCGGGAGATCGACATGCGCACCGACCGCCCCGAGGACGTGAACCGCTACATGTTCCGCATGTGGTCGAGCAAGTAGCCGCCGTGGAGATCGCCTCCGAGGCCGAACTCCTCGAACTGACCGGCCCGCCGAACCCGGTGGTGTTCCGCAAGGCCGCCCGGGTGCTCGGCGAGTTCGAGCGCCGGTGGCTGGAGAACTCCCCGTTCTGCCTGATCGCGACCTCGGCCGCGGACGGCACCTGCGACGTCTCGCCGAGGGGCGACCCGCCGGGGTTCGTCCTGGTCCTCGACGAGACCACGATCGCCGTGCCGGACCGGCCGGGGAACCGGCGGCTGGACAGCTGGCGGAACGTCCTGGGAAATCCCCACGTGGGCCTGATCTCCGTCATTCCCGGCCGCGGCGACACCCTGCGGATCAACGGCCGCGCGAAACTCCTCCGCGACGCCCCCTTCTTCGACCGGATGACGGTCAAGGGAAACCGGCCGAAAATCGCGCTGGTGATCGACGTGTCGGAAGCCTATTTCCACTGCGCGAAGTCATTCCTCCGGGCCGGCCTCTGGAACCCGGAGACCTGGAATCCCGACGCGGCCCCGTCCCGGGCCCGGATCGCGCAGGCGACCGAGTGGACCGACAAGGGGCTCGAAGAGTTGGAGCACCGTTACGGTGCCCGGTACGAGAGGAACCTCTACTGATGACCGTGGCCGACGCCGGCCTGCTCTCCCACGGGCAGCTCTCGGTCTGGCGGGACGTCGAAGGGCTCCCGCGGCACCGGTGGCACGAGGCGAACACCTGGACCCACTGGACCGTGCCGGACGGCGTCGGCACCGGGCGCGTGCGGCAGGCGCTGCACGCCCTGGGCGCCCGGCACCAGTCCCTGCACACCGTCTACGACTTCGGCGACCCGGCCGCACCGCGCCAGGTGCTGCGCCCGTTCGACGGCGAGGTGGGGATCACCGAGTCGCCGGCCGGCCGCGCGACCGCCGGGCCGGCCGCGACCGCGGCCGAGCTCCTGGCCGAACCGTTCCACCTGGAGCGGGAGTTCGGCTGGCGGGCCCGGATCGTCACCGAGGGCGGCCGGCCCACGACGGTCGTCCTGGTCAAGCACCACCTGACGGCCGACGGCTGGTGCGACGGCGTCCTGGCCGCCGACTTCCGGCGGCTGCTCCACGAACCGGACCTGCCGGCCGAGCCGTTCGCCCCCGGCCCGTCGGAACTCGCCGACTGGCAGCACTCCGAGCAGCGCGCCCGGCAGCGGAACGCCGCCGCCGCGCACTGGGAGCGGGTCTTCACCTCGGGCCGGGCCGCCTACCCGCGTCCGGACGGAGCCGCCGCCGGCTTCCTGCAGTGCACCGTCCGCTCCCGGCGCGCCCGGGCCGGCGCGCAGGCGATCGCCGACCGGGCGGGCGTGCCGCTGTCCGCCGCGGTGCTCGCCGCCTACACCCTGAGCCTCGCCAGGACGGCCGGACTCGACTTCGTGGTGGCCCAGTTGATGTCCTCCAACCGCTTCCTGCCGCAGTGGCGCGACGTGGTCACCTCGATGAACCAGTGGACGGCGGCCCCGCTGGCGGTGGACCCCGGCGCCGACCTGGCCGAACACGCCGCCCGGACGCACCGGGCCGCACTGGCCGCCTACCGGCACGGGATGTACGACGTGGACACCGTCGCCGACCTGTGCGGCCGCAGCTGGCCGCACCCCGTCCCGTACGAGGCCACCTGCGCCTACAACTTCCTCGCCCTGGAGGGGCCGACCGGGCCCGGGGACCCCGCCGGGAACGACCCCGAGGTGCTCTGGGAGGAGCCGTTCTCGACCATCGGGCACGGTTGCTACCTCCGCGCCACCGACGAGGGCGGCACGTCGCTGGCCCTGCGGCTGCGCACCCGGGACATCCCCCGCGACCAGGTCGCGGCGGTCGTCGAGGGAACCCACGCCCTGCTCGCCCCGGGGCTGTCCTGACCGTCCCGTCCCCCCGTACGTCTCCGGCCCCTGGAGGGGTGTAAGTGACCGACCACCTGATAGTCATCCACCGATGGACCGACCGGTACGCCGACTACGGCTCCTACGTCGACCACGGCGTCCACCGGGTCAGCTACGTGACGACTCCCCGCGCCGCGGGCTCGCTCCCGCCGGGGGCCGCCGCCGTCCGGCTGGTCGGCAGCACCGAGGACGCCAAGGAGGTGCGCGCCGCCGTCGACTCGCTGATCGCGCAGTTCGGACGCCCGGCCAGGATCGTCGCCCTGCACGAGGTGGACCTGGACATCGCGGCCGAACTGCGGGAGGAGCTGGGAGTCCCCGGCGAGAACCTGGCCGAACTCGCCCCCTTCCGCGACAAGCTGGTGATGGCCCGCCGGCTGGAGGCGGGCGGCATCCGCGTGCCCGCCACCGAGCCGGCGCCCGACCACGCCGCCGTCCGGGCCTTCGCCTCGGCACACGGCTGGCCCGTGCTGGTCAAGCCGGTGCGGGGCACCGCGAGTTCGGGAGTGACCAGGCTCGACTCCCCGGCCGCACTCGACGCCTACGCCTTCCCGCCCGGCGTCCCGATGCTGGTGCAGCCCTACCTGCCGCACGACGTCCTGCACGTGGACGGCATCGCCACCGGCGAGGGCCTCGGCGAATGGCGCGCCTCCCGCTACCTCAACACCTGCCTCGACTTCACCGCGGGCACCGCCCTTGGCTCGGTGGAACTCGACGATCCGCACCTGCTCGACGCGGTCGGCGAGTTCACCGCCAGGACGGTACGGGCGCTGTCGGACCGGCCGTGGGTCTTCCACCTGGAACTCTTCCTCTCCGGCGGGGACGGCGCCCCCGAGCTCCAGGTGCTGGAGGTCGGCGCCCGGCCCGGCGGCGCCGAGGTGCCCTTCCTCTGGAAGGAGGTCCACGGCACCGACCTGATGGCCGCGGCCTTCGCCGTCCAGACCGGCGCCGCACTGCCGCCGGCCGCCGCCCCGCAGACCTCCGGCCCCGGCGGCTGGCTGCTCGTCCCGACCCCCGCGGCACGCCCCTGCCGGGTCACCGCGGCCACGCCCCGGGCCGGCACCGCCGGGGGCCCGTACACCGAGCGCATCCCGGTGGTCGGGGAGACCCTGGCGGACCTGCCGGGCTACGAGCACTCCGGTGCCCGCTTCCGGTTCCGCGGCCGCAGCACGGCCGAGGTCGAGGCCGCGATCCTGCGCACCGCCGCCGAGTTCGACTTCCGCTGCACACCGCTCGACCCCGCGGCCCCCGCCCGGGTGGTGATCGTCGGCAACGGCGGCCGGCAGTACCGCGAGTACGCGTTCGCCGCGGCCGCCGGACACGCCGAGGTCGCCCTGGTCGGCGACACCGAACCGACCTGGCAGCTGCCCTACCTGAGCGGGCACCGCACCGCCGACTCCACCGACCCGGCCGCGCTCACCCGCGCCGTCGCCGACTGCGCGGCCGCAACGCCCGGCACCGCCGGGGTGTTCACCTGGAACGAGGTGCTGCTGGAGGCGACCGCCGAGGTGGCGGCCCGGCTCGGCCTGCCGCACATGTCGCCGGCCGCCGTGCGCAACTGCCGCGACAAGCTCAGCACCCGGCGGCTGCTGCTCGCCGCCGGCCTGCCGTCCGCGCGCTTCGCCCACGTCCACGGCCTGGAGGACGCCCTCCGGCAGGCCGAGGCGATCGGCTACCCCGTCGTGGTCAAGCCGCGCTCGCTGGCCGGCAGCGCCGGCGTGGTGCTCGCCCGCGACCCCGCGGAGCTGCGCGCGGTCCACCACCACGCGGACGGCGCCGCCTTCCCCGGCCTGGACCCGCTCGACGGCCTGGTGCTGGAGGAGTACCTCGACGGCCCCGAGATCAGCATCGACAGCGTGGTGGTCGACGGCGCCGTGCACCCGGTGAACGTCGCCCGCAAGCGGCTCGGGTTCCCGCCGTTCTTCGAGGAGGTCGGCCACCTGGTCTCGCCCTGGCGGGACGAACCGTGGGCCGACGCCCTGTGCGACCTGGTGACCGAGGCCCACCGGGTGCTCGGCGTCCGGGTCGGCGTCACCCACGCCGAGGTCCGGCTCACCGCGGCCGGCCCGCGGCTGGTCGAGCTGAACGGCCGGCTCGGCGGCGACTTCATCCCGCACCTCGGCCACCTGGCCACCGGCGTCGACCTCACCGCCGCCGCCGTGGACCTCGCGCTCGGCGCCGTGCCCGATCTGCGCCCCACCCGGGACGACTGCGCCGAAGTCCGGTTCCTCTACCCGCCGCAGGACGGCGTCGTCCGCTCGCTCGACCTGGCGGCGGCCGCGGCCGTGCCCGGCGTGGCCGAGGTGGTGCCGCTCGCCGAACCGGGCCAGCGGCTGCTGCTCCCGCCGCGCGGAGTCGTCCCCCGGCTGGCCGCGGTCATCGCCACCGGGGCCACCCCCGCCGCGTGCCAGGACGTCCTGGACCGGGCGAGCGCCCTCGTCCGGGCGGAGACCGACCCGCTGCCGGAGGACGTCCGATGAGCACGCCGACGACGACCCTGCGCAGGAGGGCGCTGGACGCCTACCTGCCCCCGTCCAGGGACGGCCGGATCTTCGCCACCACCGTGGTGATCCACTCGGCCGGCACCGGCCTCTACCTGGCCGGCGGCACCGTGTTCTTCGTCCGGGGCATCGGCCTCGGCGCGGCACAGGTCGGAGCGGGCCTGACCGTCGCCGGCCTGATCGGCTTCTTCACCACGGTGCCGGTCAGCATGCTGGGCAACCGCTTCGGCGCGCTGCGGATGCTGCGCCTCCTGCAGGTCTGGCGGGCGGTCTGGTTCTCCGCCCTCGCCTTCGCGGACAACGCGGCCACCTTCGTCCTGTTCGCCTCGCTGCTGGCGGTCGCGCAGGGCCCGACCACCCCGATGACCCAGATGGTGGTCGGCACCATCGCCGACGAGGCGGACCGGACGAAGACCTTCGCCGTCATGCGGTCGGTCTCCAACGTCGGGTTCTCGCTGGGCGCCCTGGCGGCGGCCCCGCTGCTCACCGTCGGGGACACCTGGACCTCCCGGGCGATCCTGCTGCTGGACGCGCTGTCCTTCCTGGTCGCCGCCGGCCTGCTCGGCCGGCTGAGGATCACGACGGGCGCGCCGGAGGCCAAACGGGCGCCCTGGCAGCAGGGCGCGCTCGCCGTCCTGCGGAACCGGTCGTACGCGGCGCTGACGGTGGCCAACGGCGTCCTGTTCCTGCACACCACGCTGCTGTCCATCGGGCTGCCGCTCTGGGTCATCCAGGCGACCGATGCGCCGCCGGGGCTGCTCGGCGTGCTCGTCACCGTCAACACCGTCATGGCGGTCGTCCTCCAAGTGCACTTCGCGAAGCGGGTGAAGACCTCCGCGGACGGCACCCGGGCGCTGCGCAACACCGGTCTGGTGCTGGCCGCGTGCTGCGCGGTGCTCGCCGTGGCGGGCCGGACGGGCAGCCGGACGGCGATCCTGCTGCTGGTCCTCGCCGTGGTCATGCTCACCCTCGGTGAGCTCTGGCAGGCCGTCGGGAGCTGGGAACTCTCGTACCGGCACGCGCCGGAGGACGACTGCGCGGCGTACCTCTCGGTGTTCAGCCTCGGCGGTTCGGCGGTGGGGATCGTCGGCCCGGCGGCGTTGGCGCTGGTGGTGGGCCGGGGGACGGCCGGGTTGCTCGGCCTGGCCGCGGTCTTCGTGCTGACCGCCTTCGCGGTCACGCTGATCGGTCCCGCCCTGGAGCGTTCCGAGCGGTGATCACCCTCCGCATCGGGAGTCGGTTTTGACTGCCCCAGGCATCTTGTTGCCAAAAAATGTCAACTCTTGCCAAGTCTCTGGCCTGCGACTACGTTCATTCCCGAGCCGCTCGCCCGAGGCGCGTTGACGCTGGGGCGGTCAGCGGTGATCCGTCCGTCCGCACAAAGGGTCCCGTGCAATGAAGAAGTCTCTGGTCGCCGCAGTTGTCGCCGTCGCCCTCTCGGCCGGCGCGGCACTGACCGTTGTGTCCGCCGCGTCCGCCGCCCCGGTCGGTGTGCAGGTCGTGGCCGGTTCCGACGTCGGCTCCGACGCCGGCGTCGTCGCCGTGCCCAATGACATCGACTGGCCGTAGGGTGAACCCCCGGTGTCCCGGGTGGGTGCTTTTGTCAATGATTGTCAATCCTTGACTGTCGCTGTGATAGACTGGCGCTGCTGTACGGATTTGTGAACTCCGTCACCCGCCCGGTGTGGTCCCTCGCCGAGGGTGCGACCCCGGGCGGGAAGCACCACGGCCCATCCGGTCCCCGGGCGGCGCATACAGGGGCGGTTGTGGCGGGTGTTGGATCAGCCTGAGTTCGGCCGGCGTCTGCGCCAGCTGAGGTTGCAGCGCGGGAAGTCGCAGGCGGAGCTCACCGGGCCCGGCATGTCCTCCGCCTACCTGTCGCGGCTGGAGTCCGGGGCGCGTCGTCCGACCGACCGCGCCGCCGGTTACCTGGCCGGGCGCCTGGGCGTCCCGGTCTCCGTCTTCGACGAGCCCGCCGAGCTCGACCTCGCGGACGTGCTCGCCACGCTCTTCGCGCTCTCGGGCGCCGACGGCGACGCGGAGGCGCGCGACACGCTGGCCGCCGCCCTGGCCTCCGCCGTCAACGTGGAGCCGGCCACCCGCTGGCAGGCCCTGTCGGAGCTGGCCAGGCTGCACAACTCGCTCCTCGACCACCGGGCCGAGCGCCAGACCCTGCTCGAACTCAGCAGCCTGGCGGACGAGTTGAACCGTCCGGCGCTGCAGATCCACGCGCGGCTCCGGCTGGCCCGCTGTTGCCGCCACCTCGGTGACGCCTCCTCCACCCGGAAGACCGTCCGGGAGGCGCTGGAGCTCGGCAGCCGCCACGACATCCGGGTCTCCGCGTCCGACCTCGTCCGCAGCAAGCTCATGCTCATCTCGGCGGAGGCCGAACTCGGCGACATCGCGGAGGCGGCCCGGCTGAGCGAGGAGGTCTGCGAGAGCCTCGGCGACTCCCGCGGCCCGGTGGCCGCCGAGGCCTACTGGACGGCCGCCACCGTCGCCACCCGCCAGGGCAGGTTCGCCCGCGCCAAGTCCCTGCTGGGCCAGGCGATGCGGGTGCTCGACAGCCGCGACGACATGGTGCTGTGGATGCGGCTGCGACTGGCCGCGGCCTCGCTCTCCCTCCAGGCGCTGCCGCCGCGGACGGAGGACGCCGAGTTCCTGCTGGACGCCCTCGCGCCCGCGCTCAGCCTCGTCGGCACCGGGCGGCACCGCGCGGAGTTCCTCTTCCTCAAGGCCCACCTGGCCTTCCACCAGGGCGAGCTCGAGGAGGCCCGCGAGCTCTGCGCCACGACGGCCGAGTCCAAGGACCTGCTCTCATTCCGCGACCAGATCCTCCTCCGGGTGCTCGAAGCCAGGGTGGCCGCCAGGTCAGGGGACGCGAACGCGCTCCAGCCGCTGTCCGTCCTCGCCGCCGAGGTCCAGGCCGGGGGCATGCCGGAGCTCGCCGCCGAGGTCTGGCGCGCCATCGCCGAGAGCGCCACCGCCGGGTGACCACCGCCCCGGCGCGTCCCTAGGATTGTGCCCCGCGGGCGTATCGCGCGCGTATCGCAGGCCGGACCGCCCGGACGCGCACGCCCGCTGACGCCGCGTCGGGCGCGCCCGCCCGCGCCGCGGAGCGGGCCGCGCCCGTGCCCGCCGGCCGTCAGCCGCAGTGGGAGGCCAGGGTGGACTTCTCGGCGACCTTGCTGTTGTTGGGGTCGTCGACCCGGCCGTAGACCATGATGCAGCGGTTCGCGGTGCCGGTGATCCTGGCCGGGCCGGCGTACCAGGCGAAGGTGCCGGAGTTGTGGTCGGACTGGTCGTAGTCGCAGAACTCGCCGGCCTTGGTGCCGGCCACGCAGCGCCAGATGTACACGGCCTGGTACTTGGTGACGCCCGAGGCGAAGTGGGTGTCGACGGCGGCCGCGCAGTTCGTGCCGCCGTTGGCGCTGCTGTAGTAGAGGTACAGCTCGCCGTACTTGGTGCCGGTGCCGTTGTCGGTCTTGAGGTCGTAGGTGTCGACCAGGCTGCCGCTGCACCCGTACGTGCTCGCGGCACTCGCCTGCGGTGCGGCGGCGATGCCGCCGACGAGGACGAGGCCTGCGGCGGCCAGTGCGGAGAGTGTCGTACGCATGGGAGCTCCTTGGGATCGGTGCGCGCGGAATGTCCGGGCCCGTCCCTTCTATCGATCCGGTGTAGCGCGCCCGTAGCCCGTCGATCGCGCGCGGACCGGGTCGACACCCGTGATCCACAGCGGATCTGACGGTCGAACTGGCGGCACGTCGAAGACCCGTCGGGCAAGGCGACTTGGAGAGGTCACCTGCCCGACGGGAACTTCGACGCGTGTACCGCTGCGGTTCAGGCGCACATCCTCACACCGCCGTGACCTTGCACGCTCGCGAGATCACCCCGGCTGTGAGGTCGTCCTCGGTGCGGGTGTGCCGGTGTCCTGCCGGTGGTTGCTCAGAAGTGGAGCATGTGCTGGAAGGAGTTCTCCGCGCTGCTGACCCGGAGGTTCTTGCGGGTGCCGTAGGCGAGGCGGTTGTTCCAGTTGTACTCCTCGACGTCGAAGGAGCCGTCGGCGTGGACCGCGTTGACGTAGGCGACGTGGCCGTAGTCCCCGTGGGTGTCGTTGACGGCGATGGCACCGACGGTGGGGGTGGTGTTGACGGTGACGCCGATGCGGCGGGCGGCGTCGTCCCAGGTGTTGGCGTTGCCCCAGGTGGTGCCGCCGTAGGAGTTGCTGAAGTTCGGGACGCCGAGACGGCTGGCGATGCGGTACGCCGCGAAGGCGGTGCAGTTGTTGGCGGCGAAGCCGCGGGTGCCGTGGTCGAAGTCGTTGGTGGGGCTCTCGTTGCTGCCGCCGCCGGTGCTTCCGAGGAACTGGTGAGAGGCCTCGTTGTTCTTCAGCGTGGAGTTGAGGTTGCCCTTGGCGCCGGGGGCGAAGTCCTGGCTGGCGCCGCCGTAGCCGCTGTTGAAGTAGACGCGGACGGTCTTGTCGGAGCGGTTCCACACCGATGCGGCGTTGTTCTTGACGCAGACACCCTGGCCGTTGCCGGCGCTCTTGAACTCGTAGCAGGACGGCTGGGTGGCTCCGTAGTCGCTGATGGAGCCGGTGAAGTCGGAGACCGAGCCGGCCTGGTCGCTGTTGTAGTAGAGGCAGAACTCTCCGGAGTCGCAGGATCCGTCGCGGGAGGCGGCGAAGGCGGGGGCGGAGGTGGCTCCGATGAGGGGGACGGCCATGGCCAGGGCGGTGCCGGCGATGGTCAGCGTGGTGCGTATGTTCTTCTTCAAGGCTTTCTCTTTCATGACGTGCGATCTACGGGTTCTGACGGGCTATCAGATCGTGCTCGGGTGGTGCCGGCGCGGTCAGTGGGTGCGCTGGTACTCCTCCCAGGTCTGGATGGGGATGCGGGGGCCGTCGTCGGCGGCCTGGTTGGCCAGCCCGTTGAGGCCGAGGTAGTAGTCACCGGTCTGGTGCTGGGCCTGGGTGGACAGATCGGTGTCGCTGATCGCTGCGGCGTGGATGTGCCACGGCCAGTCGCCCTGGTTGGGGTTGCGGACCCAGGCGGCGAATCCGACCTGGCGCAGTGCCTTGGCGACGGAGGTGCGGGTGCTGCTGGACATGCCGTCGACGCTGATGTCCACGACGCCGCCGCCGTCGTGGGTGCCGGCGGAGGTGGGGTCGCCGCCGGGGTTGTAGGAGCCCTGGGACAGGGTGAGCTTGAAGCCCAGGAGGCGCTCGGCTTCGGTGAGCATGTCCTGGGTGCGGGTGTTGACGGTGTATCCGTTGCGCTGCAGCTTCGCGCCGGGGCCGATCTTGTGGCTGACGGTGAACCGGCCCTGCCCGAGTGTGGCGAGGGAGGTGGCGCCGGGCAGTCCGTTGGCGTCCAGGCCGGTGTAGCCGAGGGAGCGCTGGAAGGCGGAGTAGGCGGTGATGGTGGTGGTGCCGAAGTACCCGTCCACCCAGCGGGCGTCGAGGAGACCACGGGCCTGCAGGGCCCGCTCGACGGCCAGGACCGAGTCCTTGGCTCCCGGGGTCAGCGTGCTGTCGGCCCGTCGGGGGTCGATCTGGGCGGCCTTGACGGTGGCTTCCATGTCCACCACGGGCAGCGTGGCAGCGGTGGCGGCTGCTGCCTCGGTGTTGGGCGACGGGGTGGCCGCGTGGGCCTGTGCGACGCTCATCACCAGGCCGCTCAGGACGGCGACGGCCGCGAGCAGTCGGGTGGCGGCGGTCCGGGTCTTGATGGCGGATGCCATGCGGTGGTTCCTTTCGGTTCGGTGGAGGATCTGTCCTGACCCCGTCCCGGTGTCGGGTACCGGGCGGGTGAGGGTTCTGACGGGACGGCTCCCGGCCGGGGCGGCGCTCAGCAGCACCGCCGGTCGCCGTGGCCGTCGCCGACGTCGTAGCTGCGGAGAAGGGCGGCGCCCGGCGCAGGTGCACCCGCCGCTGCCGGCCGAGCCGGTGACGGGTGCGCGTTCTGGTGACCGGTGCGAGTTCTGGTGACGGCTCGGGGAATCCGCCGAACAGTCAGCAACAGCCCTCCCGGGACCTGACGTCACGGCGGTCGCCGTGAGCCGGGGGAACGGGGGCCTACCCGGTCCAGGAGTCCGGGTACGGCGGTTTGAGGGAGGAGCCGCTGCCGCAGACGTTGTCGTGGCCGGCCGCCTGGGCGGTGCCGGGAGCGAGCACGACGCCGGGCGCGGCCACCGCCGACAGGACGGCGGCCGTGGCCGCACGGCCCGTGAGCTTTCGCAAGGGATCGGTCTCCTCTGAACGGGCTTCGGGTGGACGGGGGTTGCATCGCCGGGCCCGTGCCGGGGCCGCGATCCGTTCGAGACGCTAGGAGGTGCCGATAGCGCGCCGGTATCGGGCCGCGCCACCGGGCGGCTACGGCCGCGCTACCGCCCTTCGCCAGCATGAATGCGCCACCGGCCGCCGTGATCACCACGGCGGCCGGCATCACGAGGCGGGGACCGGACGGTCACCCGCCGAGGGCGCCGGACGTCCCGGAGCCCCGTACGGAAGGACCACAGGATCACCATGGCGATCAGGAAGTTCATCTCGGCCGCGCTCGTGGCCGGCACCGTCGTGACGGCCGGACTCGCGTCCGCCGGGAGCGCCTCCGCCTTCACCGCCGACTGCCACGGCGGCCAGGTCTGCCTCTACTACAACTCCAGCGCCCACGGCTATGGCGCCGTGTACATCCAGAACACCAGCGTGGACAACTACGCGGGCCTGACGTTCAAGGCAGGCAAGAACGGCAGCTCCGGCGCCGGTGTCGCGGTGAAGAACAACGCGGCCGCCGTGGACAACCACTGGTACGGCACGTTCAACGTCTACTACAACAGCGGCCTCGACTGCAGCGTCGCCTGCCAGGCGATCCCGATGGACACCCGCCGGGACCTCAACTCCCAGCTGAAGAACAACAACGCCTCGGGCGAGTTCGTCGGCCCGTGATCTGACGGCACCCGTCAGTACCGAGCACACGCACCGGTCCCCGGCCGCCCGCTGCGGCCGGGGACCGTGCACGGCTACCCACCCGTCCCCGCCGGCCGCGCCGTTCCGAAAGAGACCCGCCTGTGTCCAGCCGTCCCGCCCGCTCCGCCGTGATGCTCACCCTGCTGCCGCTGCTCCTGGCGGGCTGCGCGAGCGCGGCGGGCTCCGCCGACACGGACGCCGTACCGCCGAGCCCGAGGCCGAGCGTGCAGACCGCCGCGGCCCCGCCGACGCTCGCCGCGACCCCCCAGCTGGACTCGGCGAACGACCGGCCGCTGCCGCTCGACCCCTATCTGCTCGACCCGGAACAGCAGTTGGCCGTCGAGAAAGCGCAGCAGAAGCTCATCGTCCGCTGCATGGCCTCCTTCGGTCTCACGTACACCCCGCCGTCCGGCAACGGGGGCCGGCGCGACAGCGACGCCCCCACCACCCGGGTGGACTCGCGCTACGGCCACCAGAACGCGGCGCTGATGGCGAAGTGGGGTTACCACCCCGAGGGCGGACTGCGGGCGGGGGCGGGCGCGATGCCGACCGGCCCGTCGTTCTCTCCCGAGATGGAGCTCGTCCTGCGGGGGACGGCGGACGCGGCGGCACGGGCCGGGTCGGGCGGGCGGACCGTCAACGGGCGGACGGTGCCCGCGCGCGGCTGCCTCGGCGAGGCGGTCAAGGAACTGACCGGGTCCGCGGAGGGCGGGATCGGCGACACCCAGTTCGCGGACGACGCCAAGTTCACGACGTTGGACCAGTCCCGGAACGACCCGCGGACGCAGGCGGTGTTCCGTCAGTGGTCGCAGTGCATGAAGGACGCGGGCTTCGACTACGCCGACCCGCTGGCGGCCCTGGGCGACCCGCAGTGGCGGAAGTCGCCGACGCCGACGCCGCAGGAGCTGAAGGTGGCCACCGCGGACGCCGGCTGCCGGCACGCGCACAACGTGGTCGGCGTCTGGTACGCCGTCGACGCTGGCTACCAGCAGCAGGTGATCGCGGCCAACGCCGCCGCGATGGCCGAGGCGAAGGCCGCGGTCGAGAAGCAGGTGCGGGCGGCGGCCCTGGTGACGGCAGGCTGAGCGTCGCCGGTCGCCTGTGAGGTTTGCCACGGTGGCCGTCGGCCGGGCGACGACCGCCCGCGGGACGGCCGCCGCTATCTACGCGCGTCCACTCCGGGTGGGTCGAGTCTGCCGCGAGGGCGTCGGCCGTACGCGCAGCAGGTGGGGCGAGCGATCGGTGATCACTGCGCGCCCGGCGGGGGTGCGTCCGTGAAGTGAACACGGGGGTGTGTGGACCCTGTCGGTCGGGCCCGACGGGGGCCGGAGCGGGGCGTTCGTCGCGTTATGTGTTGAAGGAACCACGCGACCGATGTCCGATTTGTCGTTCAACTGGTGTCGGTCGTCGAAGTGGCGCACGGCCCGGGTGAGCTCGGCTCGGACCTGGTCGACGAGGGGCTGAGCGCTTCCGTCCGGGCGGTGCCGGGGGTGCGGCGGAACGGCCGTGCGACCTGCCCCTGGAGACAGCCGGGGGGCGAGCGTGCACGGGACCACCCAGATGATCAACAACTTTCGAAAGCTAGCATGGAGGCACCCTCCTAGCTCGAAAGATGGACTTGTGACTGTCAACGACGACGTGTTCACGGACTGGATGAACCGCGAGGAGATCGCGGAGTCGATGATCCCGATCATCGGCCGACTGCACCGGGAGAGGGACGTCACCGTCCTGCTGCACAGCCGCTCCCTGGTGAACAAGTCGGTGGTCAGCATCCTCAAGACGCACCGGTTCGCCCGCCAGATCGCCGGCGAGGAGCTCTCGGTCACCGAGACGATGCCGTTCCTCCAGGCCCTCACCACGCTCGACCTCGGTCCCTCGCAGATCGACATCGGCATGCTCGCGGCCACCTACCGGGCCGACGACCGCGGCCTGTCGATCGCGGAGTTCACCGCCGAGGCGGTCGCCGGCGCCACCGGCGGCAACAAGATCGAGCGCTCCGGTTCGCGCGACGTGGTCCTCTACGGCTTCGGCCGCATCGGCCGTCTCGTCGCCCGCCTGCTGATCGAGAAGGCCGGCTCCGGCAACGGCCTGCGGCTGCGCGCCATCGTCGTGCGCCAGGGCGGCGACCAGGACATCGTGAAGCGCGCCTCGCTGCTGCGCCGCGACTCCATCCACGGCCAGTTCCAGGGCACCATCACCGTTGACGAGGCGAACAGCACCATCGTCGCCAACGGCAACGAGATCAAGGTGATCTACGCCAACGACCCGTCGGAGATCGACTACACGGCGTACGGCATCAACGACGCCATCCTGATCGACAACACCGGCAAGTGGCGTGACCGTGAGGGCCTGTCGAAGCACCTCCGCCCCGGCATCGACAAGGTCGTGCTGACCGCCCCGGGCAAGGGCGACGTCCCGAACATCGTGCACGGCGTCAACCACGACACGATCAAGCCGGAGGAGCGGGTCCTGTCCTGCGCCTCCTGCACCACCAACGCGATCGTCCCGCCGCTGAAGGCGATGGAGGACGAGTACGGCGTGCTCCGCGGCCACGTGGAGACCGTCCACTCGTTCACCAACGACCAGAACCTGCTGGACAACTACCACAAGGCCGACCGTCGCGGCCGCTCCGCGCCGCTCAACATGGTCATCACCGAGACCGGCGCCGCCTCCGCCGTCGCCAAGGCGCTGCCGGACCTCAAGGCGAAGATCACCGGCAGCTCGATCCGCGTCCCCGTGCCGGACGTCTCGATCGCGATCCTCAACCTGCAGCTCGCCCGCGAGACCACCCGTGAGGACGTCCTCGAGTACCTCCGCGAGGTGTCGCTGACGTCGCCGCTGAAGCGCCAGATCGACTTCACCACCGCCCCCGACGCGGTCTCGAACGACTTCATCGGCTCGCGCCACGCCTCGATCGTCGACGCCGGCGCCACCAAGGTCGAGGGCGACAACGCGATCCTCTACCTGTGGTACGACAACGAGTTCGGCTACTCGTGCCAGGTCATCCGGGTCGTCCAGCACGTCTCCGGCGTCGAGTACCCGACCTACCCGGCTCCGGCGGTCTGATCCGCAGGGTCCCGGCGCACCGCGTACGGACGGAAGGGCCGGAGGCAGCAGCCTCCGGCCCTTCCGTCATGTGGGGGGTCCACCTCGACGAGGTGGACCCCGAGAGCCTTTCGGCGGCTACAGCCTGACGTAGTCGGCCTTGTCGTTCCAGTTGCCGCCGTAGACGTAGCCGATGGCGGTGAAGTCGTAGCAGCCGAGGTTGCCCAGGTTGATCTCGGGGTCGGGCTGCCAGCTGCGGTCGTCGTAGACCGTCATGCCACCGCTCTTGCGGTTGACGCAGGCGGAGCTGGCCTGGTCCCGGAACGACCAGTCGCTGAGGTTCTTGGTGCCGGCGTCCGACCAGCGCAGCATGCGGCCGGAGTAGTCGGAGTGTTCGAACAGGCAGGCCCAGCCGTAGGAGCAGTCCGCGATCGCCTGCGGCGAGAGCACGGTGTCGTTCTTGAGGGCGGGTGCCTGCTCGGCGGTCGCTGCGGCCGCGGGGTCGATGGCGGCCAGGGCCTTGTCGGCCTCGGCGAGGCTGTCGTGGCAGTACACGGCGCCGCCGGTCACCTCGGTGCACACCTTGGCGCCGCCCCAGCCCTTGGAGAGGTCGATCTTCTTGCCCTTGTAGGTGGCGATCACCGGCTTGGACGGCACCTTGTCCGGCGAGCCGGTGGACTGCTGGACACTGCCGGACGGCACGGGCGCCGCCATGGCCGCCGGAGCGGCCATGGCGAGTGCACCGGCGGCTGCGGTGGCGACGGCGAGCATACGGAACGAACGCACGGTCGAGTTCCCCCCTGTTGGACTGTCAGGACTGTGCTGACACGACCCAACCCGAGATCCGTCGCCCGCACCATCGGTCCGATACGAACCGGCCAACGATCGGCCAGATTCGATAATTAGTTTGATTTTGTGGTCGGGGCCCGGCCGGGGGCGTCGGCAAGGCCGCGGGCGACGACGGCGACCGAGGTCACCTCGTCGCCGGCCTTGCCCCAGGGGCCGTCCTTGAGCAGGACGGTGCGCTCCCCGAGCAGGCGCAGCGTCTGCTTGTCGAAGATCCATTCGGAGCGCTCGTCGTTGTGGGTGCGGGCGACGGCGATGCCGTGGCGGCCGGCAGCGTCGACGGCGTCGTCGACCGTGACCACTCCGGGAATGTGTCCGGCGGCCCGGTAGAGGGCGGCGCTGACCTCGGGCGGCGCGACCGAGCGGCGCAGCAGGTCGCCGATGCCGGTGAAGACCTCCTGGTCGGGGCCGGTGGTGGATCCGGAGCCGGTGCCGTGGTTGAGGTCGGCGTCGGCGTAGATCTGCTTGAGCAGCGCCTCGGGGTCGGTGGGCAGGGCGGCGAGGAGCTTGTAGGTGGGTGAGTTGAGTGAGCCGCCGCCGGGGGCGGGGATCTGCTTCTCGCCGCCGGTGCCGCGCTGGAGTCCGGGCCGGGTGCCGTCGACGGCGACCCACTGTTCGAGGTTCTCGGTGGTGGTGGCCCGCTGCATACCGCCACCGGGAGCCTCACTGAGCGAGGTGCTGTGGCCGACCGTCTTGACGTAGGAGTACTGGCTGTCGCGGGCCTGGGACCGGGGCTGGGTGTAGGCGGCCTGCGCGACGCGGTCCAGCAGCTGGACTGAGGCCGCGCTGGCCGGTGGGGCCTTGTCGGCCGGTGTGCCGCCGCCCTGGGTGCTCACCGCGACGGCAACGGCCGCGGCGGCGGCGACCGCGGTCACCGCGAGCAGGCGCGGCCGACGCCGTACGAGGCGGGCGGGTGCGGGAGTGGGGGCCCGGTGGTGCGGGTCGATCTCGTTCAACAGGAACTCCTTCAACGGCTCCGGTGCCATCTCCAGGTAGGGCGGGGGCGGCAGCAAGCGCGCCAACTCCTGGCGCTCACCGTGCTCGTCCCGCTCGTCCCGCTCGTCGCGGTGTCCACGTGTGGTGTTCACGGCTTCCTCCCGGCCGGCAGACGGCTGTCATCGAGGTGGTGTCCGCGGCCGCGCCGCGGTTCCACGGCTTTTCGATCCGGCGTCTCCTGCACCGCGACGCTCCGGCGAAGCTTCTCCCGCGCCCGGGACAGCCGGGAGCGCACCGTGCCCACCGGCACCCCGAGCGCCTGCGCGGCCTCCGCATAGCCCAGGCCCGACCACACCACGAGCGTGAAGACCTCGCGCTCGCTGCGCCGCAGCTGCCCGAGTGCACGGAGGGCGGCGGCGGCCGTCTCGGCATCGGCGATCCTGCCGACCACCTCGTCGGCGAAGTCCGGGACCGGCTCGCGGGCCGGCATCCTGGCCATCGCCGCGCGGTGCCGGCGGGCCGCCCGGGCGGTGTTGCGCAGCACGTTGGTGGCGATGCCGAGCAGCCAGGCCCGCGGGTTGAGGACCTCGCCGCGCAGCTTGTCCCGCAGCCGCCAGGCCTCCAGGAACGTCAGGGACACCACGTCGTCGGCCACATGCCGGTCACCGGTGGATCTGGCCGCGTGCGCGTAGACCGTGCGGGCGTGCTCGTCGAAGAGCGCGGCGAAGGCCCGGCGGTCGCCGGCCGGGTCCTGCTGACGGGGCAAGGGAGACTCCACGCTGACTTGGTGTCCGCACCGCGGCAGCGGTTCCGAGGGAATCCCCGCCGACTCCCCGGCGGCCCGGTTCGCGCGCTGTGGCCGCCGTGGCCGGACCTTGTGGCGAACTTAACGGGTGCATAAGGCTGTTCCGGCGGCGGGGGCGGCGCCGTGCTGCAGTGGGCGGGAATCGGGGGCCTTGACCTGCGGTGATGGACGGGAATTGGGGTGCGGGCGGCCAACGTGACGGCGGCGGACGGGCGTTGACCGGGTGGGTCGGGGTTGGTTATTGATGGTGACCAGTCAGTCGGGGCTGTGTGCGGATCTGCCGGGCACGACGAGACTCCACCCCCATCCCTCCAGGAGGACGCGTGCACTCCGCTCCGAAACGGATCCGCCGGCGGTGGATCGCCGCTCTGGTCGGCGCCCTGATGCTCACGGTGTTCGGCATCGGCTCGGCGCTGGCCTCGATACCGGTCGGCGAGTCCAGGACCGGCAAGATGACCTGGTACGACGACGCAGGGTACGGCGCCTGCGGGACGGCGATCAACGCGGCCGCCGAGGACCTGGTCGCCGTCTCCACCTCGTGGTGGACCTCGGCGAACCCGAACAACGACGACCTCTGCAAGGGCATCTCCGTGCAGGTCAGCTACCAGGGCAGGACGATCACCGTCCCGGTCCGGGACAAGTGCCCGTCCTGCAGCGCCGAGCACATCGACCTCAGCAAGACCGCCTTCCAGAAGCTCGCCGACCTGAACGTCGGCGTGGTCTCCGGGATCACCTGGAAGTTCGTCGGCTCCGGCGGAGGCTCCAACGGCGGTTCGGGCGGCGGCACCGGTGGTGGCACGGGCGGCGGCGGGACGACCACCCTGCCCGCCCCCACGGGGCTGCGCGCCACCGCCACCACCGCGAGCAGCGTCTCGCTCGCCTGGACGGCCGTCCAGGGCGCCTCCTCGTACGCCGTCTACCGCGGCGGGACGAAGGTCGGCACGGCCTCCGGCGCCTCGTACAGCGACACCGGCCTGAGCGCCGCCACCGGGTACCGGTACACGGTCGCCGCCGTCGACTCCGCGGGGAAGGCGGGCGCCCAGTCCGCCGCCGTCACCGCGACCACCACCGCCACCGGCGGCGGGGGCGGCGGCACGGCCTGCCCGGCGGCCTGGAGCGCGTCGAGGTCGTACGTGCCCGGTGACGCCGTCGGCTACGCGGGCCACAAGTACAGCGCCATCTACTACTCGACCGGCGCGGTGCCGAACGACCCCGGCTCCTGGGCCGTGTGGCGCGACAGCGGCACCTGCTGACGCAGTGCGTCGCCGCCGGGCCGCCGCCGTCCTCCTTCCCCTGGACGGCGGCGGCCCCGCGGCGGGCGTGCCGGGTGCCGCTGGCATGCGCGGGGCCCGTCCGGCAGGTGCCGGACGGGCCCGTGGAATGCGGTGCGGTGCCGGGGCGTGCGGCCTCAGCGGTCCTTGCGGGCGGCGGCCTGCTGGGCCTGCTTCGCCTCCTTGGCCTGCTTCTCCTTGATCCGCACGGTCTCGCGGCGGACCTCGGCCTGGATCGTGCGCTCCTTCTGCAGCCACTCCGGGTTCTCGTCCCGGAGGGCCTCGATCTGCTCGGTGGTGAGCGCCTCGCTGACGCCGCCGCGGGCCAGGCCGGAGACGGAGACGCCGAGCCGGGCCGCGACCACCTGGCGGGGGTGCGGGCCGTTGCGGCGCAGCTCCTCCAGCCACGCGGGGGGCTCGGTCTGCAGCGCGTTCAGCTCGTCACGGGAGACCACGCCCTCCCGGAATTCGTCGGGGGTGGCCTCGAGGTAGACGCCCAGCTTCTTGGCCGCCGTGGCGGGCTTCATCGTCTGGATCGTCCGGGGCTTGCGCGATGTCATAGGGACAAGGGTAAGCGAGCGGAGGCCCGCCCCGATCACGGTGGGTAGCCTGGGCTGCGTGACTGAGATGCAGGCGACTCCCTCCTCCTTCCGACTGGCGTACGTTCCGGGCGTGACCCCCACCAAGTGGGTCCGTGTCTGGGGGGAGAGGCTGCCCGACGTTCCGCTCGCGCTGGTGGCCGTTCCCGCGGAGGGCGGCACCGAGGCGCTGGTGTCCGGCGGGGCGGACGCGGGACTGGTGCGGCTTCCGGTGGACCGGACGGTGCTGAGCGCGATCCCGCTCTACACCGAGACCACGGTCGTGGTGATCCCCAAGGACCACTGGCTGGCCGCGGCGGAGGAGGTCGCGGTGGCGGACCTGGCCGAGGAGGTCGTGCTGCACCCGCTGGACGACACCATCGGCTGGGAGAGCCTGCCGGGCCTGCCCGCCTTCGAGCGGCCGGCGACCACCGCCGACGCGATCGAGCTGGTGGCGGCCGGCATCGGCGTGCTGGCGGTGCCGCAGTCGCTGGCGCGGCTCCACCACCGCCGTGACCTCACCTACCGGACGCTCGCGGACGTGCCGCAGTCGCAGGTGGTGCTCTCCTGGCGCGAGGACCGGACCACCGACCTGGTCGAGGAGTTCATCGGCATCGTGCGCGGGCGGACGGTGAACAGTTCGCGCGGCCGTGGGGCCCAGCCCCAGGAGAAGCCCGCCGCGCAGCAGAAGGCCGGTGCGAAGCAGAAGCCAGGGCAGCAGAAGACCCCGCAGCAGAAGCCGAAGCGGCCCGCGGCGGCCGGCGGCCGTGCGCGGGGCGGTGCCGGGGCCTCCGGCGGCTCGGGCGGCGC
>NZ_JBEYFP010000021.1:0-36358 GCF_040634455.1 Kitasatospora sp. NPDC007106 | reverse complement strand
GGGCCGGGGCACCCAGGTGCCCCGGCCCGCCCGCCTGCGCGCGGCCGGACGGCGGCCCGCGATCGGGACGACCGTCACGGTTTCTCCCGATCCTTCCGAGACAATCCGTCAGAATCACCCGTTGTCCCGCTGGAGCGGGCTCCGGTCGGTACGGAAGAATGGCAGGCCGTCCGGGCAACCATGACGGGGGATCGAGTGTCCAACAGGCGTGTCGAACGTGATCGAAGCGGTGCCGGCGGTGTCGCTGCCGGTGCGCCGGTCGGCAGCTAGTCGGATGGGCTCGGCCGCGGCGGCGGACGCGACAGGGGCCAGCGTCGACCAGCTCACCGAGACGTACCAGGCCCACTACCGGTCCTTGCTGCGCCTCGCCGCGCTGCTGCTCGACGACCTCTCCTCGTGCGAGGACGTCGTCCAGGAGGCGTTCATCCGGGTCCACGCAGCCCGGCGGCGGGTGCGCGAACCGGAGAAGACCCTCGCCTACCTGCGGCAGACCGTCGTCAACCTGTCCCGCTCCACCCTGCGCCGGCGGATCCTCGGCCTGCGCCTGCTCCCCAAGCCCATGCCTGACATGGCCAGTGCAGAAGAAGGGGCCTACGATGCGCTGGAGCGCGATCAGCTGAGGACCGCGCTGCGGGGACTGCAGCGCCGTCAGCGGGAGGTGCTCGTGCTGCGCTACTACGCGGACCTGACGGAGGCCCAGGTCGCCGAAGTGCTCGGCGTCTCCGTCGGCTCGGTGAAGGCGTACGGCTCCCGCGGACTGGCCGCCCTGCGCATCCTGATGGAGGGCAGCCATGACTGACGATCAGCCCGGCGCCGCCCGCGCCGAGCACGAGCTGCGGACCCTCCTCCACCGGGCCGTGGCCACCGTCGAACCCGACCCGGCCGCCCTCGGCCGGATCCGGCACGCCGTGCCCCGCCGCCGCGCCCGCCGCCGCAACGCCTGGACGGGCGCGGTCGCCGCCACCCTGCTCGCCGCGGCCGTCGTCCCCGCCCTGCATGCCGTCCGGCCCTTCGACCTCTCCGGCGGCACCACCGCCGGCAGCACCGACGCGCACGGCGCCGACCGCACCCCGCGCGCCACCCGCGGCTCCACCGGCGGACCGCGCACCGCCCCGCTCCCCGCCCAGCCGGACGGCCGGCCCACCCCGTCCGCCGCCGCGAGCGGCAGCACCGCCGCCACCGACCCCGGCAGCACCGCCGCGAGCGCGCCCGCCGCCGTCCCCGCCTGCCTGCGCACCGATCTCGGCCGCGCCACCGCCCACCTGGAGCCGGTCGACAGCGCGGGCAGCACCTACGGCTACTTCACCGTCCGCAACACCTCGGCGCGCAGCTGCGGGGTGACCGGACCCGGCATCGTCGCCGCCACCGCCGGCGGCCCCGCCGACCAGACCCGGATCAAGGTCGTCGACCACATCGCGGGCGACGCCGCCACCGCCCTGCCCGCGCCCGCCGCCGTCGCCCTGCCGATCGTGCTCGGCCCCGGCGAGGGGTACCGGGTGCGGTTCGGCTGGGTGCCCGAGGGCACCTGCCCGAGCAGCGCCCCGCGGGTCGGTGCCGCCGCCCCCGAGGCCCCGGCCACCGCAGCGGCCAGCAGCGGCCCGGGCGCGCCCGCGGCCGCCACCGCGGAGCCCAGCCCCAGCCCGACGCCCACCGCGGACCCGCCGAGCGTCACCGTCGCCCACACCCCGGCCGGCGGCGACCCCACGGCGGCCAGCACCGTGATCACCGGGAGCTGCGGCGGCACCGTCTACCGCACCGCCCCCGAGGCCGTCCCGGCCGAGTCCCCCACGGCCGTCGCCACCCCGGGCCCGAGCCGGTAACCGTCCTCACGACGCCCGGCTGACGGGTCCGGGGGCGCGTGGGGGCACCTCCTGGCGCACCCGTGACCGTCGAGGCCACGCCCCGGCCCTCCCGCCCGGACCCCGCCGGGTGCGGACCTCGCCGGGCGGGCGGGCGGCGCGGCGGGCACCCCGGAGGCAGGGGCGGCCGTAGGAGGTGGTTACCGTGGTGGGTGTGTACCGGTTTCTCCTGACTCCGCGGTGGATCGCCGCCACCGCCGTCGGCGTGGTCGCCATCGTGGTCTGCCTGCTGCTCGGCACCTGGCAGCTCGGCCGCTTCGAGGCGCGGGTCGACACCCACCGGAACACCGCCGCGGCCGCCGCGGCCCAGGCGTCCGCCGCCCCGCTCGGCGAGGTGCTCACCGCGGGCAGCCCGCAGGTCAACACCGACACCGTCGGCCGGGCGGTCACCGTCACCGGCAGCTACGACACCGCCCACCAGCTCCTGGTGCCCGGCCGTACCCTCGACGGACGGCAGGGCTACTACGTGCTCACCCCGCTGCGCACCGCCGACGGGCGGGCCGCCGCGGTCGTCCGCGGCTGGGCGCCCGGCGACCCGGGCAGCGGCCCCGCCGTCCCGGCGGCCCCCGCCGGCGAGGTCACCGTCGCCGGACGGCTCCAGGCACCGGAGAACAGCGGCAGCGGCGGCGCCGTCGCGGGCGGACTGCCCGCCGGGCAGCTCGGCACCATCAGCCCGGCCACCCTGATCAACGTGCTGCCGTACCCCGTCTACGACGGCTGGGTCGCCGCGGACGGGGCGACCGGCCCGCTGACCGCGGTGCCCACCGTCGAGCCGCAGGGCGGCAACGGCCTCACCCTGCGCGCCTTCCAGAACCTCGGCTACACGCTGGAGTGGTTCGTCTTCGCCGGCTTCGTGGTCTTCATGTGGTTCCGCCTCGTGCGCCGCGAGGCCGAGGCCGCCCAGGACCGGGCCCTCGGGCTCGTCTGAGCCCGGCCCCGGCGGCCCGGGCGGTCAGCGCTTCGTCGGCAGCGGGGTCTTCGCCGTCGGCAGCGGCGAGCGCGGCGAGGGCAGCACGCCCCCGGCGGCCGTCCCCGGTGAGGCGCTCGGGAAGGACCACGACCCGCTCGGCGACGGGCTCGGCGAGGAACCGCAGGAGCCGTCGCCGCTCGACCCGGAGGTCGACCCCGAGGTGGTGCTGCTGTGGTGGTGGTGCACCGTGCGGCTGCTCTTCGACTTCTTCGCGCTGCGCCCCGTCTTGGCCAGCAGCTGCGCGGACAGGTCGCCGCCGAGCGCACCGCCCGCCGCGGTCCCGTCCGCGGCGGTGTCGTCCGGGGCGGTCCCGGCGACCGTGAACGCGTCCACCGACAGCGACGGCCGGCCCGCCGCGTCGTAGTCGCAGGGGTCGTCGCTCTCGTCCGAGCACGCGGTCGCCGTCAGCAGGACGGTCAGGGCCGCGGCGGTGGCCAGGGCGGTGCGTCTGCTCATCTGCCGTCTCCCCCGAGCGCGGGGCCGTCGAGGTGGCGCCGCGCGAAGTCGATCTCCAGCCTCAGCTGCCGGATGCGTTCCTCCACCACCAGCGAGCCGTGCCCGGCGTCGTAGCGGTAGACCTCGTGCACCTTACCCAGCTCGTCCAGCCGGCCGACGTAGTTCTCGATCTGCCGGATCGGGCACCGCGGGTCGTTCACCCCGGCGCTGATGTACACCGGGGCCTTCACCCGCTCCACGTAGGTGAGCGGCGAGGACGCCCGCCAGCGGTCCGGCACCTCCTCCGGGGTGCCGCCGAACAGCGTGCGGTCCAGCGACTTCAGCGCCTCCATCTCGTCGTCGTACGCGGTGAGGTAGTCCGCCACCGGGACGGCCGCCAGGCCCAGCGTCCAGTCGTCCGGCTGCACCCCCAGGCCCAGCAGGGTCAGGTAGCCGCCCCAGGAGCCGCCGGACAGCACCAGCCGGGCGGGGTCCGCCAGCCCGGACTCCACCGCCCACGCCCGGACGGCGCCGATGTCCTCCAGCTCGATCAGGCCGACCCGCTCGCGCAGCGCGTCCGTCCACGCCTGCCCGTAGCCGGTCGAGCCGCGGTAGTTGACCCGGACGACGGCGAAGCCGTGGTCCAGCCAGGCCGCCGGCCCGGCCGCGAAGGAGTCGCTGTCGTGGTGGGTCGGGCCGCCGTGCACCTCGAACACCGTCGGGAACGGGCCCTCGCCGGCCGGCCGTTGCACCAGCGCGTGCACCCGGCCGCCCGGGCCCTCCACCCAGACGTCCTCCACCGGCACCGACCCCGGCGGCACCGGCCCCGGCGCCCGCAGCACCACCGTGCCCGCCGTCGAGCGGACGGCCGAGGGCTCCGCCGCCGAGGACCACAGGAACTCCACCGTGCCGTCCGGCCGCGCCGTCGCCCCCGCCACCGTGCCCCGCGGCGTGTCCAGCCGGGTCAGCCGGCCGCTCGCCAGGTCGTACGAGAACAGCTCGCTGCGGGCCTCGTACTCGTGCTCGATCAGCAGGGCCCGCGCGCCCGGCCGCCACTGCGCCGACAGGTCGCCGGGGAACTCCCGGCCCTGCTCGTCGCGCAGGCCCAGCTCGGTCTCCGAACCGGTGGCGACGTCCCACAGCATCGGCTCCCAGCGGCCCCGCCGCTGGTGCGCGACCAGCAGCCGGGTGTCGCCGTCCGCCGGCGCGAAGCCGAGGCAGGCCACCCCGCGCGGCTCCTCGCGGCCGGTCACCTCGTCCAGCTCGGCGAGCGCCGCGCCGTCGGACAGCCGCAGCACCCGGATCGCCGAGTGCATCGCGTCACCGTGCTCGGTGTGGTCGACCGCCAGCAGCGAACCGTCGTACGAGAGGTCGCCGATGCCGCCGTACTCGGCGTGCCGGTACACCTCCTCCACCTCCGAGGCGCCGGGGCGGCGCAGGAACAGCGTGGTGCCCTCGTCGTCCGTCGAGGTGCCGACCACCACCGTGCCGTCCCGGCCCAGCGCCAGGCCGGCCGAGTACGCGGCGGGCACACCCGGCACCGCCTCCTCGTCCGGGCCGCCCGTGAACGGCTGGCGCCGCCACACCCCGAACTCGTCGCCGTCGGTGTCGTCGAACCACCACACCCACGCGCCGTCCGGACTGAGCTCGGCGTCCGTGGTGCCGTTCGGGCGGTCCGTCACCCGGCGGTGCACGTCCGCGGCCCGGTCCCAGGCGTACACCTCGTAGGTGCCGGTGGAGTTCGACACGTACAGCGCCCGCTCCGGGGCGTCGTCCGCCCAGTCCGGCAGCGACACCCGGGCCGCCCGGAACCGCTGCTCCCACGCCGGTGCGCTGCTCTTCTCCTCGCTCATCCCCCCATCCAACCCGATGCCCGGCGCGGAACGGAACGCGTCCGACCGCGCCGGGCACCGGGCCGCGGCGGCAGCCGCCCTCAGGCGCCCGGGACCCTGTCCAGGAACCCGGCCACCGAGGCGATCCGGCCCGCGCCGTCCAGGGCGAGCACGTCGAAGCCCTCCACCAGCGGCTCCGCGCCCGCCGGCCCCAGACCCCAGGTGAACCGGGCCACGTGGTGGTGCGCGTCGACCGGGCCCAGGGTGAACACGAACCCCGGGAACTGCCCCTGCACCGCCGCCACCGTCGCGTCCAGCCCGTCCCGCCCGGCCACGTCCACCAGCGGGTCGGTGTAGCTGCCGTCCTCCGCCCACAGGGTCTCGATCACGGCCCGGCGGGCCTCGCCGTCGGTCTCGTTCCAGACGGCGATGTACTGCTCCACGATCTGCTGAAGGTCGCTCACGGTGGTGTCCTCCCGATCCGTCGCGGGTCGTTCCCGCTGCTCACGAAGGTAGGCGGGATCCGTACCCGGCGAATCCGTCAGCCATAGGCAAGTACCGTGCCCCGCAACGGAATCGGCTGGGTAGGGTGACGGTCATGCTGTACGGCAGGGCGGGGGAGCAGGCACAGGTCCGGGCACTGCTGGACGCGGCACGCGGCGGCCGCAGCGGCGCACTCGTGCTGCGCGGCGAGGCCGGCATCGGCAAGACCGCCCTGCTCGACGCCGCCGCCCGGGACGCCGGGGACTTCCGGATCGTCCGCGCCGCCGGCATCGAGTACGAGGCCGAACTCCCCTTCGCCGGACTGCACCTGCTCCTCGCCCCCGCCCTCGACCGGCTGGACGCCCTGCCCGGACCGCTGCGCCGCGCCCTGCAGGGCGCCTTCGGGCTCGCCGACACCGGCCCCGGCGACCGCCTGCTGCTCGGCCTCGCCGCCCAGCACCTGCTCGCCGAACTCGCCGCCGAACAGCCGCTGCTGTGCCTGGTGGACGACGCCCAGTGGCTCGACTCCGCCTCCGCCGAGGCCCTGCTCGTCGCCGCCCGGCGACTCCGCGAGGAGGGCGTCGTGCTGCTGTTCGCCGCCCGCGACGGCGAGGGCGCCTTCCCCGCCGGCGGACTGCCGGAACTGCGGCCCGCCCCGCTCGGACCCGCCGACGCCGAACGGCTGCTGCCCGCCGCCCTCGACCCGGCCGTCCGCCGCCGGGTGCTCGCCGAGGCCCACGGCAACCCGCTCGCCCTCACCGAACTGCCCGCCGCCCTCGGCACCGACACGGCGGGCGGCCCGCTGCCGCTGCCCGGCCGGCTGCGGCTCGCCTTCCACGGACGGCTCACCCGGCTGCCCGCCGCCACCCAGACCCTGCTGCTGGTCGCCGCCACCGAGGAGACCGGCGACGCCGCCACCGTGCTCACCGCGGCCGCCGCCCTCGGCGCCGGCCCCGCCGACCTGCCGCCCGCCGAACAGGACGGCCTCGTCCGGGCCGACGACACCCGGATCGCCTTCCACCACCCGCTGCTGCGCAACGCCGTCCTCCAGCGCGCCCCGCTCGACCAGCGGATCGCCGTCCACCGGGCCCTCGCCGGCGCCCTCGACGGCGACCGCCGCACCTGGCACCTCGCGCTCGCCGCCACCGGCCCCGACGCCGCCCTCGCCGACGCCCTGGAGGAGGCCGCCCACCGCGCCGAGGCCCGCGGAGGACACGCCGGCGCCGCCGCCGCGTACGAGCGCGCCGCCCGGCTCACCGCCGACCACGACGGCCGCACCCGCCGCCTGGTGCTCGCCGCCGAGGCCGCCGCCGACGCCGGCGAGACCGACCGTGCCGAACAACTCGCCGTCCGCGCCCGCAGCCGCACCGCCGACCCCCTCGCGCTCGCCCTCATCGACCACCTGCGGGCCACCGCCGCCTTCCTGCGCGGCGACCACCCCGCGGCCTTCCGGCTGCTCCTCGACGCGGCGGCGGGCGACCTCGCCGCCCCGCACGCCGCCCGGATGCTCTTCCAGGCCTGCCACGCCGCCTGGTACCTCGGCGAGGCCGAACTCGCCGCCTTCGCCGACCGCCTGGCCGCCCTCGACCTGCCGCCCGAGGACCCGGCGGCGCCGATCGCCGACTACCTGCTGGCCGGCACCCTGCCGCTGCTCGGCCGCCCCGCCCAGGCCCCGCCCGACGCCGCCGTGGCCGTCGACCGGGCCCGCCGGGCCGGCGCCGACGTCGTCCGCGACTTCACCCAGCTGAGCGGCATCACCCTGGTGCTCGGCCGGGACGAGGAGACCCACCGCGTCACCGCCGACCTCATCGACGAGGCCCGCCGCGCGGGCGCCGTCGGCGCCCTGCCCGCGCTGTTGTTCTTCCACGCCGAGGCGCAGCTCTTCCACGGCCGCCACCGGGACGCCGAGATCACCGCCGACGAGGGCCTCACGCTCGCCCGCGACACCGGCCAGCACCAGTGGACCAGCCAGCTCGCCGCGCTGCTGGCCCTGCTCGCCGCGCTCGCCGGCGACGCCGGCCGGTGCACCGCCCGGGTGGCCGAGGCGCTGGAGGGCGGCGGCCCGGCCCGCCCCGCGGGCCGCGCCTGGACGCAGTGGGCGTTCGGTCTGCTCGACCTCGGCGAGGGCCGCGCCGCCGAGGCCCTGGACCGGCTCGCCGAACTCACCGGCGGCCCCCAGCGCCACCACGTCTCCGGCACCCGGGCCGTCCCCGACCTGGTCGAGGCCGCCGTCCGGCTCGGCCGGCCCGAGCGGGCCGAGGAGCCGTACCGGCGGTTCGCCCGCTGGGTGGAGGCCTGTGACCGCCCCTGGGCCCGCGCCCTGCTGCTGCGCTGCCAGGCCCTGCTCGGGCCCGAGGAACTCGCCGAATCCGCCTACCTGGCCGCGCTCGACCTGCACCGCACCGCCGAGCGGCCGTTCGAGCAGGCCCGCACCGCGCTGCTCTACGGAGAGTGGCTGCGCCGCGCCCGCCGCCGCACCGACGCCCGGCCGCAGCTGCGGGCCGCCCTGGAGGCGTTCGACCTGCTGGGCGCCCGGCCCTGGGCGGAGCGGGCCCGCACCGAACTCACCGCCACCGGTGTCGGTGCGCCCGCCGCGCCGGCCGCCGGGCCGCTCGCCGCCCTGACGCCGCAGGAGCTGCAGATCGTCCGGCTCGCCGCGCAGGGGCTGACCAACCGCGACATCGCCGCGCAGCTCTTCCTCAGCCCGCGGACGGTCGGCCACCACCTCTACAAGGCGTACCCGAAGCTGGGCGTCACCTCCCGTCAGGACCTCGCCGACCTGGTCTGACGCCCGGGACGGGCCTTCGCGCCGGTGCCCGGCCGGGCTGCGCCGACGCGCGCGGGGCGGCGCCCTGGCGCGCCGCAGAGGGCCTTTCGGGTTATCAATGAATCCGGATGAAACCGGACAAAAGGATCAGCGTCATGCCCGTCTCCAACCTCATCGTCGGTCCGCCGCCCCCACTGACCGTCACCGCCGACGGCTCCGCCCTGATCGCCGAGATCGAGGACTACCTCGCCTCGCTGCCGGCCTCCGCCCGCGTCCCCGTCCCGTACGTCTGCCCGCTCGGCCGGGTCCTCCAGCCGTGGAACGCCGACCAGCCGCTGCCCCGCCGCACCGTCCTCGACCGGCTCGCGCACCGCCAGGCGCGGCCCGTCCCCGTCTCCGTCGCCGGGCACCTGCAGCTGACCTCCCGCTACCTCACCGCCTACGGCTGGCTGCAGGGCGCCCTGTGGGACTCCCGCGGCCGGGTCTGCCTGCTCGGCGCCCAGGCCGCCGTCCTCGCGCACGGCTACGGCACCCCGCAGACCGTCCGCCGGGCCCGCACCCAGGTCATGGAGGTGCTGCACGCCAAGGGCATCCCCGTCAGCTCGCCGGACGTCTTCAACGACGCCCCCACCACCCGCGAGGCCGACGTCCACCGGGTGCTCGCCTCGGCCGCCGCCCGCGCCCACACCCTGGGGATCTGACCCGCCGCCACCCGCCCTGCACCCCCGCCCTGTGCCTCTCCCGCCACCCACCCTGTGCCCCCTCCCGCCACCCGCCCTGCACCCCTCCCGCCGTCCGGCCCGCTCGGGCCGGGCGGCGTTTTCATCGCGATACCTGATGGAATTTGAAGCGCCCCGGCGCCGCCTGGTTTTCTCTTCTCACCGGCCGGAAACACCGGCCGACAAGTGGAAGGGAAGTGACATGGAGAACGAGAAGAACCTCGTCCTGGAAATCCTCGAGGAGGACGACAAGGAGTTCGAGGCGGACTTCGGCCCGCGCCAGGACGTCGGTCACTGAGCCTTCATTTCTGCACGTGGGCCGGTCGCCGCAGCTTCGCGGCCGGCCGCGTGCGGCTTTGCAGCAGGGGGTGCTGACGATGAGCGTTGACATGCGGAAGTGGAATTCCTTCGCGACCGCGGAATCCCCGGGATTCACGCGGACGGTATTCCTCTCCGGCGTGGTGCAGGATCCGGAACACGTCCGCGGACTGATCGCCGACGCGCTCCGGACGGCCACCCGCGAAGCCCCGGGCGACCTGCGGATCCGTGCGTTCCGGCCCGGCGCCTTCGACTACCGGCTCACCAAGCGGTTCACGGCCTCGCCGCTCGGACCGGACGAGGCCGCGGGCGACTGGCTGGCCCGCGTCGCCGACGGCCCCGACGCCTGCATCGCGGTGAACGACATCTCGGCCTGGAGCCTCCCGCTGGGGGAGTGGGCCGAAGGACTCGTCCGCGAGCTGCTCGGCCACGGAGCCCGCGAACTCCCCTCCGGCGCCGACGTCTACACCTTCGTCGCCGACTCCGGCTGGACGCCCTTCGGCATCCACAAGGACACCGAGGCCTCGCTGATCCTGCACCTCGGCCCGGCACCCAAGGAGGTGTGGGTCTGGCCGGACGGAAGCTTCGACGACAGCGCCGTCACCCCCAGCCCCTCGTTCGGGCGGATCTGCTTCGACATCGAGGAGCACCTGGCCACCGCCGAGCGACACCTCCTGCAGCCCGGCGACTTCCTCTGCATCCCGCAGGACACCTACCACGTCTTCCGCAACCTCGGCCCGTCGGCCTTCGTCGGCCTGACGCCGTACCCGGCCCGCCCGCGACCGCTCGCCGCCGACGCCTTCCTGCGCGCGGCCCTGCCCGCGGCCGGCGAACCGCCCGCACCCACCGGCCGGGCCATCACCGGTTTGGTCCGCACCGCCGCCGAGCAGCCGGACTTCGCCGAACGGGTCGCCCACGAGATCGACCTCGCCCAGCTCAAGCGCCGCACCAACGGCTACCTCTCCACCCCGCACCGGGCCGCCCTGCCCGCCGCCGCACCCGACCCGGACGCGACACTGCGCTGGGCCAGGCCCGGTGCCGTCGCCGCCGCAGGCACCGCCGACGGCACCGTGCTCGTCGTCCGCGGCCGCACCCTGCACTTCGCGGACCGCCTCGACTTCGGCCCGCTGGAGCAGGCCACCGGCTCCCCCCTGCCGTTCACCCCCGCCGAGCTCGCCGACCTGCTGCCGGCCGGCCTCACCGGCCCGCAGCGCACCGAACTCGCCGCCGAGCTCCACCGCCGGGGAGCCGTGGTCACCGCATGAACAGCAGCTTCGACCCCTACGCCTACGTCCTGGCCGCCCTCGACGGCCTCGGGCCCGAACCGCTCACCGGCACCGTCGCCCGGCACGCCCCGGACGGCCACCGGGACGCCGCCGCCGCACTGCTCGGCGGCGTCTGGTCGGCGCTCGCCCGGCCCGGCGCCCTGGCCACCAACTTCCGCCTGGTCGAATCCGGACGCGAGATCGACCGCAGCCGCTGGATGCGCTCCCGCGTCGGCGACGGCGAGGTCCTGCACACCGAACTCGTCCCCGCCTACCTGCAGAGCGCCGTCGACCGCGGCGCCACCCTCGTGGTCAGCCACCTCGACGCCCTCGACGGCACCGTCATGATGCTGCGCGAGGCCGTCGAGTACCTGCTGACCGCCCGGGCCTGGGTGAACTGCTACATCACCGCCGGCACCGCGTCCGCCTTCGACGTGCACACCGACGACCACGACGCGCTCATCCTCCAACTCGCCGGCCGCAAGCGCTGGGAGGTCGACACCCGGATCGGCGCAGGCGCCGCGGACCTGGCCGCCGGCCACCTCGACACCGTGCTGGAACCGGGCACCTGCCTGTCCGTCCCCCGCGGCACCGCCCACCGGGTCACCGGCACCGGCGAACTGACCGTCCACCTGACGGTCGGGTACGAGCCGTTCGCCGACGCCGCCGCCGAGGCCCGCCGACTGTGCACCGCCGGCACCGGCCTGCCCGCCGCCGACCGGACCCGGCTCGCCGGCCGCCTCGCCCGCCGCACCGAGCGCCGGCACGGCGTCTCCCTGCCCGGCGCGCTCACCGGCGAACTCCGCGACGACGCCAGGATCCGCTGGGCCAGCCGGTTCCCGCCCACCGTCGAACACGCCCGCGACGGGCTGGTGATCACCACCATGGACCGGCGGTTCAGACTGGACGGCCGACTCGCCCGCACCGTCGGCCTGCTCACCGCGGGAGCCCCGCTGAGCTGGTCCCAACTGTGCGAGCGCAGCGACCTCCCGGCGGCGGACGTCCGCAGCCTGGTCGGCTTCGGCATCCGCCACGACTTCCTGATCTGCGAAGGATGACCCCGTGCCCCTCTCCCGCCTCAAGTCCGGGACGGCCGTCCTGAAGGACGCCCGGTTCCGGACGTTCTTCATCGGCAACACCGTCTCCAAACTCGGCGACGCCCCCGTCCCGGTCGCCTTCTCGCTCGCCGCGTACCAGGTCTCCGACTCCGCGGCCGGCATCACCTCGGTGCTGCTCAGCCTCTGGGTCGCCCGGTTCCTCATGGTCGCCCCCGGCGGCCGGTGGGCCGACCAGCACAACCGCGTCACGATGATGATGACCGCGGACGTGCTGCGCATCGGAGCCCAGGCCGGCCTCGCCCTGCTCGTCCTCGGCCCGATCCAGCTGCAGAGCTGGCACCTGTGCGTCTCGGCCGCCGTCTACGGCATCGGCACCGGCCTCTACAACCCCGCCCAGCTCGGCCTCACCCCCGAACTCGTCCCCGAGGAACGGCTGCAGGAGGCCAACGGCCTGCTCTCCGTCGTCGCCGACCTCGGCTTCCTGCTCGGCCCGGCCCTGGCCGGCGTGCTCATGGGCACCGTCGGCTTCTCCTGGGTGCTCTGGCTGGACTGCGCCTCCTTCGCCGTCAACCTCGCGCTGCTGCTGCGGCTGCGCCGCATCTGGACCCCGACCCGGCACACCGCCGCCCCGGCCGCCGACGGGCCCGCGACGGCCGAACAGCCCGCGGACGACGACCGCTTCGTCGCCGGCTTCGCCGTGATGGCCCGCTACCCGTGGTTCGGCGCGGGCATGGCCCTGTGGTTCGTCGTCTCCCTGGGCATCGGCCTGGTCGCCGTCGCCGGACCCGTCATCGCCGTGGACTCGCTCGGCGGCACCGGCGCCTGGTCCGTGCTCGCCACCTGCCTCGCCGTGGGATCCCTGCTCGGCTCGCTCGCCGTCGTCGCCGCCACCCGCCGCTACGCCTGGCGCACCGCCGCAGCCGCCGTCGCCCTCGGCGCCGTCCTCCAGTTCGTCGCCCTGGCGCTGCACGACCGGATGCCGCTGGCCCTGGTCGGCGCGGCCTTCGCGCTCACCGCCCTCACCACCGCCGCCTGCGGCGTCATCTGGGACAGCGCCTACCAGAGCGAGATCCCGGAGCGGTACGTCTCCCGGCTCGCCTCGGTGGACAACTTCGTCAACTCGGCCGGCACCCCCGTCGGCATGCTGCTCGGCGGCCTGCTCGCCGCGCACTACGACACCCTGTTCCTCGGCCTCGCCGTCGCGACCGCGCTGCTCTGCATCCCGGCCGCCGGTCTCGCGGCCCCGGCCCGGAAGGCGGTCCGCCCGTGACCGGGCACACCCACTCCCGCGGCGGCCGCTACCTGGTGGTCGACGACCTGCTCGCCGAGGCGGAGTTCACCGCCCTCGCCGAGGAGTTCGCCCGGATCCCGCTGAAGCCCGCGCTCAGCACCATCGACCCGTTCCTCGACGGCTTCGGCTACCACGGCACCGGCGCCAAGCATCCGCTCACCGCCCTGCCCGACACCGCCCCGGCCTGGCAGCGGACCGTCGCCGAGCGGATCACCGCCGCCGTGGACGTCCTCGACCGGGACGGCGCCGAACACCTCGACATCACCTTCACCCCGTGGGCCTACCCGGACGGCTCCCGGCTCAGCTGGCACAACGACGCCGGCGAGCGCCGGGTCGGCGCCTTCGTCCTCTTCGCCCACCGCGCCTGGAGCGCGAGCTGGGGCGGCGGACTGGCCCTGGTCGACGCGCCGTCCGGCCCGGACACCGCGGACGGCGACGGCCTGATGGACTCCGCCGTCCACCCGACGCTGATCCTGCCCCGCCCCAACCGGCTGGTCGTCTTCCGCTCGGAGACCATGCACTCCGTCCAGCGGGTCGACCGGGCCGCGGGCGACCGCCTGCGCCGCACCTGGACGGGCTTCCTCTCCGTCCGGCACGACGCCGCCACCGCCTGACCCGCCACCACCACACCTGGAGACCACACGTGTTCGACGAGCGCGCCGAACTGCGCCGGATCGGCTGGACGTCCGAGGACGAGCAGCACTGGTCCTGGAACGCGCCGCCTGCCCGGGTCGTGATCAACCACGGCTCGGTCTGCGAGGTGCTCGACCCGGCCGCCGGCGACGAGCCGCGCACGGTCAGCGTCGCGGGCACCCTCGACCGGACCCCGGTCGCCGGCGACTGGGTCCTCGTCGACGACGGCCGGATCCGCGAGGTCGCCCACCGCCGCACCGCACTCTCCCGGCCCGGCGCCGCCGGCCACGCCCCCCAGGTGATGGGCGCCAACATCGACACCGTCCTGCTGGTCGTCCCGCTGGAGGGCGGCCTCAACACCGGGATGGTCGAACGGCTGTCGGTCATGGGCTGGGACAGCGGCGCACAGCCCGTCCTCGTCCTCTCCAAGAGCGACACCACCGACGACGGCGGAGCCGCCCGTGCCGCGGAGGCCGAACAGCTCAGCCCCGGCGTCCCGGTGGTGCCGATCAGCACCCGCACCGGCGACGGACTGGAGCAACTGCGCGCCCACCTCGGCACCGGCACCACCACGGTGATGCTCGGCCCCTCGGGCGCCGGCAAGACCTCGCTGCTCAACGAACTGGAGGGCACCCACGAACCGGTGGCCGCCCTCGGCCGCGTCGGCGGACGCCACACCACGACCACCCGCCGACTGCACCGGCTGGCCGCCGGCGGCGTACTGCTCGACATCCCCGGCATCCGCTCACTGGAGCTCTCGGCCAGCCAGGAGGCCGTCGAGGACGTCTTCGCCGACGTCGCCCGGTTCGCCGCCGAGTGCCGCTACGGCGACTGCCGACACAGCGGGGACGGCGGCTGCGCGGTCGAGGAGGCGGTCGCCGACGGGCGGCTGCCCGCGGCCCGGCTGTCCGGCTGGCGCAAGCTGCAGGGCGAGATCGACTACCGGCGCCGGCGCAACGACCCGGCGGCCATGGCCGAGGTGCGCCAGCAGTGGAAGGCCGTCAGCAAGCAGGCCCGGCGCAACCGGTAGCGCTTCGGCCGGCCGGGCCGGTGCGGGCGGGCTTCGGACCGCGGGTCAGACCGCGGTCAGCTCGCGGGCGGGCGCCAGCGCGGCGCGGTCGCGGGCCGGCGACCCGGCCTTGCGGTACGGGCGGGCGCTGCGCCGCAGCTCCTGCACCCGGCGGACCTCCTGGCTGGTCAGCTCGACGCTGCGCAGGATCTCCTCGGTACGGGTCAGCAGCAGCTCGCCGGCCTCGGTCAGCTCGATCGGACAGCGGCCCCGGCGGTGGAAGAGGACCACGCCCAGGGCGCGCTCCAGGCTCTTGATCTGGCCGGTGACCGTGGACTGGGCACAGTGCAGGTTCCGTGCGGCGAGGGTGAAGCTGGAGGCGCGGGCCACCTCCCGGAACGCCCGCAGGTGCTGGAGCTCCATCCCGCTCACTCCCAGCCGGTGGTCGGGTCGCCCTGGACGGCGACCGCGGGCCGGGCCCCGGCCACCGAGGCGGCCGGCACGGCCGTGGCGGCCTGCAGCACCGCCGCGGGCGCGGCGGCGAGCACGACGAGCGTCGCGATCCTGGCGAGCATGCGGGACATGGGTGCTCCTGTTCGACGGGCCGGGCCTGGCGGTGTCCGGCGGTCTCCAGCATCACCGGGCGCCGGACGGGAAGTCAGCAGTCCGAGCTGTCCTGATCATGCGATGGCATAGAGCGTCCACCCACGGCCCGTCGGGAGCGGGGCCCGCCGTCACTCCTCGCCGGTGATCCAGCCCCGGGCGACCGCCCGCGCGCCGGCCTGGAACCGGCTGCGGGCGCCGAGCGCGTCCATCAGATCGGCGGCGATCCGGCGGGCCGTCCGGGTGGAGACGCCGAGCCGCTTGGCGATGGCCTCGTCGGTGTGGCCCTGGCCGAGCATCCGCAGCATCGCCGCCTCCTGGGCGTCGAGCCCGCGGTCGTCGCGCGGCCGCGCCCCGGCCCCGCCGAACGGGGTCGCGCCGTCCCACACCGACTCGAAGAGCGCGCAGAGGGCGGCCAGGGTGCCGTGACCGGTCAGTTCGACCGCCCCGTGCGCGGTGTTCTCGCCGTGCACGGGGATGATCGCGGCCCGCCGGTCGACGATCATCATCCGGACCGGCAGCGACGGCACCGTCCGCACCTGGGCACCCAGGTCCGCGAGCCACCGCGCGTAGGCGACCGTCGGCGGGTGGTTGCGGACGCTGTCCAGGTAGAGGGTCCGCATCTGGACGCCGCGCTCCAGCAGCATGCGGTCCTGCGGCTTGGCGGCCTCCATGTTGGCGGCGCTCTGCCCGCCGCCGGGTGCGAAGGTCAGCACCTCCTCCTGCACCTGGTGGCAGAGCGCGTTGATCCGGTCCCGGATCTCCTCGATGCCGGTGAGCTGGGTGACGCCCTGACCGGTGTCGGGCGCCAGCGCCGCGAAGTCCGCGATCAGCTGGGCGGCGGCGAGCCGGGCCTGTTCCGTCCGCTGCTGTTCCAGGGCCAGCCGGGCCTGCTGCCGCGCCACCAGCACCTGCATGCCGACGTCCGGGGAGACCGCCCGGAACCTCGGCGGCTCCTCGGCGAGACGCCGGACGAGGGCGAGCTCGTGCAGCCGGTCCAGCACCCCGCGGACCTCTTCGTGGGGCATGCCGAGCCGACCGGACAGCTGCGCCAGATCGTCCTGGGGAAAGGCCAGCATGGCTCGGTAAACGCTTTCCGCCGTTTCGTCCAAGCCGAATTCGTGCAGCATTTTCCCCCCGGAGACCCGCGTGAATCGGTGCATACGCGCGGGTACGGATTGTAGGTGATCAGTCAGAAGCCGCCAAGATCCGTCATCCCCGGAAGTCGGGCCGGCCCGGACCCCGGGAGCGTTCCGTGACGGACCGTCCGGTTCCTGCCGTGGCATAAAGCGTCCGTCCGTACGCCTTGTAGCGGGCCGTCGTCGAACAGCACAGTCGTCCCATGTATTTGATCCACGTCCGACTGGCGGCGCCCGACGGCGCCGCACCCCCGGACGACCTGCGGGACCTGCTGCTCGACCGCCTCCGCCCCGGCGGCCCGATCGACCACGTGAGCATCTCCCGGGACGGGACCGTCCCGCCGACCGTCGGCATGTTCGTCACCGCGCCCTCCCTCGTCGAGTCCGAGCGCATCGCCCGCGCCGCCGCCGTCCGGGCGATCGCCGCCGAGCCGAGGCTCCGCCCGCTCACCGTCGCCCACTGCGGGGCCGCGCTCGTCGGAGCCCACTTCGAGCAGCTGCTCGCCGGGCCGTCCGGAGGTGGACGGTCCCTGCCACGACAGGATCAGGACAGCTCCGGAAGCTGACACGGCGCCCGTCCGCGAACGAAGCTTGATCACGGCCGGTCCGCCCCGGCCCCGCAGGGCGGCCCGGTCCGCCCCGATCACCCGACCAGCCCGACCACCACCGGAGTCACACCGTGCACCGCACCGTCGCCACCCTCGCCGCCCTTCTGGCCCTCGTCGCCCTCCCCGCCCTCGCGGCGCAGAGTGCGGCGCCGGGCGGGCACCCCGTGGTCCGTGCCGCCGCGGCCGGCGACACCACCGGCTGGGAGTGACCGAAAGCCGTCCGCAATCGGGGACCGGCCGTCGTCGCCGCAATCCGGTGAATGGGCGCGGCACCGGACGTACCCGATGTGCCCGCTGCCGCCGGGCCGCCCGTACCCGACTTCCCGCGCGTTCTTCCGGAGCCGGCGCGGTACGCGACCGGGCAGCGGCGGAATCCACCGGCCGGGAATCCCCGAGCCCCGGGCCGCCTTCCTGCCGCAGCGCCGCGAACCCCGTTTCGCGGCAACCGTTCACTTTGTCCGCAGACCGCCCAGGACCCATTCCGCGCACCACCGCACCGAGAGGCAGAGACAGGATGACCTTCGCCCCCAAGCACCGCAACGACCCCACCGCGCAGGGCACCGCCACCGCCCCCGAGTCGCACCGCCTGACCGGACGCCAACTCGCCCGCGAACCGCACGGCCTGATCTCCCACTGGTACCCGCACGAGCAGCTCGCCCAGCAGATGGACGTCTACGCCTGAAGCGCGCCCGCCCGGCCCTCCAGCGGCCCACTGAGGCCCCGGCGAGTGGGCCCGGTGCCGACCCGAGCACTGCACCCCCTCGCCGGCCCGGCCGGGCGGTACGCGACGCACGCGGGGCCCTGCGCGACATCCGGGCCACTCACTCCCGCACGGGACTCCTCGGGCCGCGGGGCACGCACCGCCCCCACGAACCCGCCATGCTCGTCGAGGGTGACGAAGCCACAGCAGGGGCAGCGGTACGGGGCCGCACCTGAGGCTCTGTCACTCGGGCGGGCGCACAACAACGACAGGGGCCCTGCCGGATTTCTCCGGCAGGGCCCCTGCACTGGGTCGGGGTGGCGGGATTTGAACCCACGGCCTCTTCGTCCCGATGAGGTCCGGGATGGTAGCCGACCTGTGCCGACCGCCATTCTCGCTGGTCAAATCGTTGGCCTGCGGTGGGCTTAGTGCTGTTGATGCGTCCTCGATGCCGAGATCTTCTCCCAGGATTCTCCCGGTACTCCTCCGCGGTTCGTCCGCGGCGGGATCACCCTCTTCGCACCGGGGGGCGCTACCACCGCGATACCTCCGCACACCACGATGGCGTCCAGGGCGAGAGCTCACCCGGCTGCCCACTGCAAGCGGACCGGAAGAGGACGCAGGACGAGATGCGGAAGATGTGCAAGTACCTGGCCATGAGTGCAACGGTGACCGCGATCGGGGCCGTCGGCGTATGAGTTCCGCCGCGCGTCAGCGATTGACCGGCAGAGGTGTGCGGGTAGGGCTGGCCGGGCTCATGTGCTTTGCCCTGGCCGGTTGTTCGTCATCCGGTCAGCCGGCCGCAGAGGCGAGGCCGACCACGCAGTCTCCGTCCGCACTGCCGGCCGGTGCCGATCTGCATCTTCCGATCGAGCCGTATCTCTTCTCCGAGGCGGAGACAGCGAAGCTGACCAGGGCGGGAGCCGTGCTGCGCAAGGCGTGCATGCAGCGGTTCGGTCTCGACTACGCCATCAGTCCCGCCGACCCGCCGACCGGACCGCGCACGTTCATGGACCGCCGGTACGGCCTGACGGACCCGGCCGAGGCGGCGGCAAACGGCTACCACCTCGGCGACCGCGACCCGCGCACCCACCCGGTCCGCCCGCCGCAGTTCTCCGCCGAGCAGCAGCAGGTGCTCACCGGGCACCTCCCGGGGAAGACCGGTGCGGACGAAACGAACCTCCAGGTCAACGGCGTACCGGTACCACCGGGCGGGTGCTACGACGAGGCGAAGCGCGGCCTGGCCGGTTCGGGGGACCTGGGCCCGAGCAGCGTGGCTCAGCAGGCCAACTTCCAGACTTTCAAGGCCAGCATGTCGGTGGCGCAGGTCACGCAGGCATTCGAGGCGTGGTCCGGCTGCATGAGGAACAGGGGTTACTCCTACCCCAATCCGATGGATGCCATCGGCGACCGGCGCTTCCTGGGGGACTCACCCACGCCGCTGGAGCTCCAGGTGGCGGCGGCTGACGTGATCTGCAAGCAGCAAGTGCATCTGATCGACACCTGGTTCGCGGTCGAGGCTTCCTTGCAGAAGGAATCGATAGCACGGCAACAAGCCGAATTCACGGCGGTGCTCGCGGCGAAGACCGAGGAACTCGCCAAGGCCGACGCCGTGCTGCGCGACCAGTGAAGTAGTGGGCTGACACTTTTTCACGTCCGGGCGCGCCCGCCCTTCCCCAGGCACGCCGAGGGGATTGCACACACGCCTGGAACGTCCCATGAAGAGAGGATCAAAGAAATGAAGCGTACCCTCAAGCTCGCCGCAGTGGCCCTGGGCGCTGCCGTGCTCGTCCCCACCCTCGCCACCTCTGCGCAGGCCGCCGTCCGCGACTGTCCGGACGGCAAGTTCTGCCTCTTCTACAACTCGAACGAGCAGGGCTCCCACATCGCGATGTCGTCGAACATTCGCGACCTCGCCGGGTACACCTTCACCAGCCCCGGCAACGGCCAGGGACAGAGCGTCAAGAACAACGCCGCATCGGCTGTCTCCAACGTGTGCATGACGGTCCGGGTGTACTACAACTCGAACTACAGCGGCCCGATGGACATGTTCAACTACCGCAATGCCGCGAACCTGGTCAACACGTACAACGAGAACGCCTCGGTGAGGTTCGCCGAGGACTGCTGAGCCCCACCCACATGGCAACCGGTCGCCGGTACGCGTTCCGGCGTACCGGCGTACCGGAGCCGGGCTTTGACAAAGACCGCGACAACACCGCCGCAGGAGCGCGCAATAGCGTCCGGCTGCCCCACACCTGGCCTACCGCCACATCGGGAGCATCAACGCCCCCGAAGCGAAGCATCAAACAGACTCTCGTCAGGTCGTGTGTCGACACACGGAACTCGATGGGACAGTTGGGCAGTCTGGAAGCCTGCTCGCACAGATGGCGCACAGCTGCGCCGGCCCGCAACTCTCCCGCGGCGTCGAATCCGAGAGAAGGCGCCGTGCTACCTCAACCTGCCCGGGCGGTATGGAGATCGCGCGCCTCGGAGCATCAGCCTCCCCTCGGCGCGGGCACTGGTGCGGTAAGCCGTGGACAGGTGAGTTGCGAGAACACGCCCGACGGGTGAAGGCCGGGCTGGCGGTTTCCGGCGCACAGGCTCAGGGGAGCCGCAGGACCTGGCCGGCAAAAATGAGGTCGGGGTTGTCGCCGACGGTGTCCTGGTTGGCCTGGTAGAGGGCGGGCCAGCCGCCGGGGAGCTGCAGGGTCTGGGCGATTGCGTCCAGGGTGTCGCCGTCCTGGACCACGACGGCGGCGTTGTCCGCAGGTGCGGGGTCGGCGGCCGTGTCCGGTTCGGCGACGGCAGCACTCTGGCCAGCGGCGGGCTTCTCGACGGCGGCCGGCTGCTGTGCCGGTCGCGGCTGAGGGACCGCGTGGTGGGCGCCGGGGCGGCCGGTGCGTGCGCCGCAGGCGGGCCAGGGGGCGAGTCCGCGGCGGGCGGCGAGGTGTTCGGCGACCGCGACCTGCTGCTCACGGGTGGCGAGGTCGGCGCGCGGTGCGTAGGCGGTGCCGCCGTTGGCGCGCCAGGTCTGTTGGTCGAACTGCAGGCCGCCGTAGTAGCCGTTGCCGGTGTTGAGGTGCCAGCGGCCGCCGCTCTCGCAGGCGGCGATCCCGTCCCAGTCGACGCCCTGGCCGCTGGCCGGTGCGGCTTCGGCGGCGGCGTTCGCCGCGGTAGCGACCGTACCTGGGGTACCTGCGACGGCGACGGTACGGTGCGAGGCGGCGCTGGCGGGGGCGGCGGCCGTCCACAGGCCCGCTGCGCAGGCGAGGGCGAGGAGTAGCTGCAGGATCCGGTGGGCGATGGACACGGCGGTGCTCACTCCCCGAGAGGGTTGGCGGTCGGGTGGCCGGTGCCCCGGGGCACCGCACTTCCACCGTTGACACATTCCGCCGCCCGGGCCCGGTCGACATCCCGCAAGGGTCACCCGCCCGGCCGTGCCCGGCCACCCGCTCGCACCACTTCGCTAGAGGCGGCCGCCCGGCCACAGCAGCCGCGTCCGGGCCGGAGGAAGGGGCGGTGTCGTGCGCCCCGGGCCCGCTACTCGCACGTCACCGCCGAGATGCGCCGCACCCTGATGGACGACCTCAGCCGGGTGCGGGAGGAGTCCCTCGCCGTGCGCCGGGAGATGTCGCCGGGCTCGCCGGTGAGGACGCTCGACACCCTGCTGAGGGCCGGTTGGTAGATCCGGCGGGGAGATCCTCCAGGACGGGGTTTCTCCCGGAATTCTCCCGAGAGGTCCCGGAAAGCCAGTCAGGCCCGGTCTCCCTTGCGGGAGACCGGGCCTGACCTGGTCTTACTGGGTCGGGGTGGCGGGATTTGAACCCACGGCCTCTTCGTCCCGAAGCAACCCAGGCATTCACCCGCCATGAGGCGGTGGCACCGTTGACCTGCGTGAAAGTTCCTCGAACGTCGGTGGTCGTCCGTCGAAGTGCGGGGCCGTTGTTACGCAGTTAGACACTCACAGCAGCGCTTGCCGCCTGCGCATCGCTGTCAGCTATCACCAGTCACGCCACTCATCCGTGATCGCATGTCGGTCGATGCCGCGGCGCGCCGTAAGCGCCGGCACATCAATACTGCTGGCTTCCAGCACTTGATCGATGTAGTCGCACAGCTGCTCTCGCTCGCCGGTTTCATAGGCGGCGTGATCGTAGGGCTCGTTGACGGCGTTCAACGCGATCACCACGCGCTTGACCACCTCCAAGACCTGCTCGTCCGAAGGTTCTGCGAGCCCACGGACATCCGTCTCGAAGTCCTGGAGGACAGCATCTGTGGCGACCAAGAGCGCCTCCGGGAAGAGGCTCGCCATACAGGCCTGCTCGGGCTCTAGAGTGCCTGCCGCAAGCTCGCGTGCCTCCTCGGCCACGCCTTCGCGCCAAGTCTTGGACGGTCTGATCATCATGGTCGGACCGTAACCGTCGATGCCGACACCGCCTCCTCCGGAGGGCGGAAGGCAGTCACCTTGAGTGACCTGCGCCAATGGTGCGCCGTCCGCGACTGCCCCCGGTCCTCCGACCTGCGGCACAAGCGTCGATTAACCCCCTGGCCTGCGGGGGAGTGATCGGCGATTGTCGTCGTTGAGTGCCGATGGTTCCCCTCGCGCGGCCCTGAGATGGCCCGACCTACAAGGACGAGTACAGCCCGCCATTGTCCGCCCGCCGCCACAACCGGATGTGCCACTCATTCGCATCTGGCGCCGGCCTCTCCTTAAGGACCGGGTTGGGGCCGGTCTCGATGAGGTGGAGCAGGGTCCATGCGACTCCGTAGCAGTCATCCGGTCCGAAGCAGTCCGCCAGCGCCCGTGCCTCCTCGCCGGTCACGGGCCTGGAGATGGCGACCAACTGTTCATGACGTCTGTCGATCTCCTCTTCGGTGCTGTCCCAGTCAGGGAGGGGACCGCCGGCGATGAACGCCACTACTTCAGGTCGCATCGCATCATGATCTGCTGCTGGGATCGGGGCGGCAAGGGCTCTGGGCTTGGGAATCAACGGGTTTCACGCCGCGAATCAGTATCTGAACTGGGCGAACGCAGGCTGCGCGCGCTCTCCTCCGGATCGCCCCACCCCGCCAATTACCGTGACTGACCGTCCGACCTGGTGCCCATCTGGTGCGGCGCCCGGTAGTCGACTCCTGCCCACGATCTGCTATCTGGCCTTCGTGTCACCTGGGCGGTGCCGTGAGCCGATTAGTGCTGCCACCATGTCGCTTGCGGCCGACAACACCGCCGGAAGCATGTCAGTTGGCGCCTTTCTTCTATCCGGCACTCAGAACTCTTCCTCTTGCCATTCGATGCACGTCGGAATCTTGCCGCCATTGCCGAGAAACTCCTTCACTGCCTGACGGACACGGTGGACAGGGATTTCTGAGCCAGGCATGAACTCCCTCACGTGGCCGAGCAGCATGTATTCGACTATGCCGCGATTCACCGAGCCCTTCGATACGAAATTTTCATCTTCAGCGAAGGTTAGCGCGCCCATCTGGGTGACCCTGTCGAGTCCGATCGCCAGCTCATGATCCGGGTATCCCGATGCCAGCAAGGGGCGGGCAAGAGAATAAACTACGGCACAGTTCTGCTCGTGCCTCCCGTTCAGTAGGGAATCTATGAATGAATCCACTTCATCCGCGCTGTCGACAACATAGTGAGTTCTACCGTGCTCGGACTCAAATTGCACCCGGAATCCGCTGGTCGTCATTCAATACCTCCAAACAGTAGGCCTGTCATCTGGCCCGTATTTTTGTCGCGCCAGTCCACCCTCAGCGTCTTGCTGCCCAGTATGGCCGTTGACCTGCAAGGCATGGCGAGATTCTGCAGCTTACTGCGAGCTAGCAAGCTTCTTGAATTGGCCGGTTGTCGCTGGGGCGACCGATGCCTTCGCGGGTGGTGGAGTCTCAATGACCGAGGTCAAGTGGCCCAGGGAGCCCTGAGCTTGGGAATCAGCGGCCCCTACCCCGCAACCCGGCCTCTGAGCTGGGCAAACGCTGGCTGCGGGCCCTCTCCGCGCGATCGCCCTTCCCCGCCGTTTACCGCGACTGACCGCCCGATCTGGTGCTTATCTGGTGCGACGCAACGCTGCTCGCAACACATGCCCCAGGAGGGTGCCCTCGCGCAGCAGCGCGTTGTGTCGGTGCGCAGTGCTAGTCATGGGGCCGGATGGCTTCGGAGGGGCGGGCGTGGTGGGCAATGAGCTGGTCTGGGACTTCGATCTGGTGTGCAGGGAGGGGTACGACACGTACGAGGACACTGTGTTCGACGTCCGCACCGTAATCGCGGGAATGCCGCAGGACGTCAAAGACGGGTTCCGCCTCGACGACGTGCCCTGGGAGCGTTTCCTGCTAGGCCACGGCGCGGACGGGGAAGCGCCCGCGAAACGGTGGTTGGTGCAGGCTCGCTCCGAGGATGCCCGGACGGTCGACTTCGCGCTGAGCATGCTGTCAGGCCTGATGACCCACCAGACCTCGGTCTAGGCAAGCGCACCGCTGATCGTGCCGTTCCTGCTCCGCCTCGCCGCGGACCCGCAGGCCCACGGCCGCACCCGCGCTCTCGTTACCTCGGTGGCCCGCCAGCAGCACTGGGGGTGGGGCACCCGCGACGAGTTCCTGCTGACGGTCCGGCCGGGCCTGTGCTGTTCGTGTGACGGCTACGCGATGAACTGGGCCATCGAGGCGTCGCGCCACGCTGTCACCGCCGACACCGACCTGCTCCTCGGGCTCCTGCATGATCCGGACCCCGAGATCCGCATCTGGGCCTGCTACACCCTGGCCACCGCCCTGGGGAGCGCCGACCGCATCACCGCCGCCCTTCGCACCCGCCTGGCCGTCGAGCGGGCGCCCGGAGTCCGCGCGAGCCTCGTGCTGGCGGTCGCGGAACTTGCCCGCGAGCGCACCGGCTCGCTCGCCGCCACCTGGCTCGATGCCCTGTGGGCCGACCCCGCCCGCCCAGCGGACGTCCGGGTGCCCGCTGCGCTCGCCTGGCTCTGCCCCGCGGACGGCCCCGTCCCGGACGACCTCCGCGCCACGGTCGACGCCCTTGTGGCCGACGACCTGGCCCCCGTCCTCGGCGATGTGCCGTGGTTCCGACACGTCAATGACGTGAACGGCCTGACCGACACCCTCCGCCAGATGCTCAACGGCGCCGAGCCCGCCACGAACTTTGCTCCGCCGTTCTAACCGACTTGGCCTCGCCGTTGGATACCTATCGGCCAACTAAACAGGACGTCAGCTGGCTTCCTGCTCATCGAACCAGTCACGGCCGTCGTGTGTACGGATGATCGGGGTAGCTTCGTCGCGGAACGCGTCGAGCAGCCGTCGACCGTAGACGTCGGCCATGCGGTTGGACACCTCGGCCGGCGTGAGCCAGTCGACCGCGGTGGACTCGTCGGACAGCTGCTCTGTCCCGCCCTCGGGGTGGCAGCGGAAGACCAGGGCAACGACTCCGCGCGTGATGTTCTTGTAGACGCCGGTGAGCCGCTCGACGCGGACGGTGAGGCCGGTCTCCTCGAAGATCTCGCGGCGCACGCCGTCCTCGACGGTCTCGGTGAGTTCGAGCACTCCGCCGGGCGGCTCCCAGGTGTCGTTGTCGGCGCGCCTGATCGCGAGCACCCGGCCGTCCTCGCGCGACTACGTCGCGCTCCTGGAGCGCGAAGCAAGGGGGAACTGAGTGACCACCCGCCGCAGCAGGGGGAGACGGCGGCCTCCACTGGGACGAGAAGCGCCAGCGCTGGATCGCCACCGCCAACCTGGGCTTCGACCCGAGCGGCAAGCGCATCGTGAAGCGCGGCAGCGGCAGGACCAAGACCGAGGCCAAGAACAAGCTCAAGGAGGTTCTCCGGGACCATGAGGACGGCCTCGCCATCGCGCCCACCAACTACACGGTGGAGAACGCGGTGAACGACTGGCTGACCTACGGCCTCGCCGGACGGGACCAGCGCACCATCGAGACCGCCTCGGTCCTCTGCCGCCTGCACGTGGTCCCCGCCCTCGGCGACCGCAAGCTCCGGGACCTCAGCGCGGAGGACGTGGACCGCTGGCTGGCCGCCAAGGCCAAGACCCTGAGCACCCGCACCCTCCAGGGCCTCCACTCCTGCCTGAACCGGGCCGTGAAGCGCGCCATGGCCCGCGACAAGGTGAAGCGCAACGTGGTGGAGCTGTGCTCCGTCCCCACCGGCCAGCCGGGACGGCCCTCCAAGGCGCTGACGTTCGCTCAGGCCGAGGCGGTGCTCAAGGCCGTCGAGAAGAGCGGCATGTACGCCTACATCGTGGTCTCCCTGCACACCGGGGCCCGGACGGAGGAGCTGCGGGCGCTCACCTGGGACCACGTCTTCCTCAAGGGTCAGCCCGAGGCGACTCCGCCGATCCCGCCGTACATGGCGGTCTGGCACTCGGTCCGGGCCGGCGGGGACACCAAGACCCGGAAGTCCCGGCACACCCTCGCCCTCCCGGCCCGGTGCGTCGAAGTGCTCTGGGACCACTGGGTGGACCAGGGCTGGGACCGTCTGGCGGCCGGCGACAAGTGGGAGGAGAACAACCTCGTCTTCCACTCCGCGGTGGGTAACGAGCTCGACCCGTCCCACGTCCGCCGGGCCTTCCGGGCCGCCATCACCAAGGCGGAGGGCGTCACCGCGGCGGACTGGACCTCTCGGGAGCTGCGGCACAGCTTCCTGCTCTCGGACCACGGAAGATCTCCCGGCTGGTCGGCCATTCGAGCACCGCGGTCACCGAGGAGGTCTACCGGAAGCAGATCCGCCCGGTGATCCAGACGGGGGCGACGGTGATGGACGAACTCTTCAAGCGCGCCCCTGAGGCGTAGTCACGCAGTTAGACACGCAGAACGAGGAAGGGCCCTACCGGATTTCTCCGGCAGGGCCCTTCCTGCAACTACTGGGTCGGGGTGGCGGGATTTGAACCCACGGCCTCTTCGTCCCGAACGAAGCGCGCTACCAAGCTGCGCTACACCCCGGTCCTGCTCTGTTGCCTTCCGTCTCCGGCGCAACGAGTAGAACTCTACAGGAGGTGTGCCGAGAGACGAAATCCGATTCCCCCGGGGGCGCCGGAGCAGGTCAGCGGCCCGGCGTGAGGGTCAGCAGCGTGGCCTCCGGCGGGCAGGCGAAGCGGACGGGGGTGTAGCGGTTGGTGCCGCAGCCGGCCGAGACGTGGAGGTAGGAGCGGTGGCCGCCGGCCTTGTGGGTGGAGAGGCCCTTCACCCGGTCGGTGTCGATGTCGCAGTTGGTGACCAGGGCGCCGTAGAACGGGATGCAGAGCTGTCCGCCGTGGGTGTGCCCGGCGAGGATCAGCGGGTAGCGGTCGGCGGTGAAGGCGTCCAGCACCCGCAGGTACGGGGCGTGCACGACGGCCAGCGACAGGTCGGCGTCCGCGGACGGCCCGCCCGCCACCTTGGCGTACTTGTCGTGCCGGATGTGCGGGTCGTCCAGGCCGGTGAACTCGACGTCGAGACCGGCGATCGTGAGCCGGCCGCGGGCGTTGTTGAGGTTGAGCCAGCCGGCCTCGTCGAAGCCGTCGCGGAGCTTCTGCCACGGGTTGTGGACGGCGCCCTTGATGCCGCGGCGGCCGGAGCCGTCCGGGTTGTTGAGGCCGTGCACGCCCGTCCGCAGCGCGGTGAGGTAGCGGGTGGGGCTCTTGCGGGCGGGCCCGTAGTAGTCGTTGGAGCCGAAGACGTACACGCCGGGGAAGTCCATCAGCGGGCCGAGCGCGTCCAGGGCGGCGGGGACGCCGAGCGGGTCCGAGAGGTTGTCTCCGGTGTTGACCACCAGGTCGGGGCGGAGTCCGGCGAGGCTCTGCAGCCAGCGCTGCTTTTTGTGCTGCCCGGTCACCATGTGGATGTCGGAGACCTGCAGGATCCGGATCGGCCGTGCGCCGCGCGGAAGGATCGGAACCTCGACGCGGCGCAGGCGGAAGGCACGGACCTCGTAGCCTGCGGAGTAGGCGAGGCAGGCGGCGCCGGCGGCGGCGACACCGAGCGGGACGGAGTACAGCGGTCGCATCGGTCCATGCTCTCAGACACCGGTTCGGGTCGTGAACGGGCAGGTCACCGGAGGACGCCCCGGACCGGCCCCGGACCGGCCCCGGATCAGTCCCGGTGCCGGCGGACGGCGACGACGGTGCTGAGGTCGGCGGCGAGCGGCAGGTCGACGGCGCGCAGCGCGGGGTGCTGCAGCCAGTGCAGCCGTGCCTCGTCGGGGCGGCCGTCGAACAGCGGCGGCCAGCCGTCCGTCGGGGTGAAGTCGTCGACCACCAGCACTCCGCCCGGGGTGAGCAGCCGCCCGGGGTCGGCGGCCCCGCCGGTCTTGCCCTGGCCGCCGCCGTCCAGCACCAGCAGGTCGTAGGGGCCGTGGGCGTACAGCTCCGTCCAGTCGGCGGCGAGCACCCGGGCCCGGGGGTCGTCGGCGAACAGCGCCGCGGCCGCCGCGGCCCGGTCCGGGTCGCGCTCGACGCTGACCAGCTCGACTCCGGGCGCGGCCCCGGCGGCGAGCCAGGCCAGCCCGACGCCGTACCCGGTGCCGCTCTCGCCGATCCGCACCCGCGCCCCGCCGGCGAGCACCTGCAGCAGCCGTCCCTGCTCGGGGCGACAGGAGTTCGGAAAGCCGGCCTCCCGTGCGGCCGCCACGGCCCGGGCGACCCTGCTCGGAAGGCCGTCCACGGCCCGGTACGCGTCCGTTCCCGCCATCGCCATGCCGGGATCCTCGCACGCGTCCGTCCGGCCCGTCCGGCGTTCCCGCAGGCCCTTCGGAGGGCCGAGCCGACGTCGCGCCGAGGTAGCCCCGGGGGCGGGCGGCCGGACCCGGGGCAAATTGGTGCGCGGAAAGCGCTCCGGGCTGCGAGGATTTGCGCCATGACGACGCTCAAGCAGCAGCTGCAGGAGGACCTCACGGCTGCGATCAAGGCCCGGGACGAGCTCCGCTCGTCCACGCTCCGGCTGACGCTGTCCGCGGTCACCTCCGAGGAGGTGGCCGGCGACACCAAGCGGGAGCTCTCGGACGACGAGGTGCTCAAGGTGATCGCCCGTGAGGCGAAGAAGCGCCGCGAGGCGGCGACGGCGTTCGAGAACGCCGGTCGCGCCGAGTCGGCCGCCCAGGAGCGCGCGGAGGGCGTGGTGCTCGCCGGGTACCTGCCGCAGCAGCTCTCGGACGAGGAGCTGGCCTCGATCGTCGCCGAGGCGGTGGCGGAGAGCGGTGCGTCCGGTCCACAGGCGATGGGCGCCGTGATGAAGCTGGTCCGCCCGAAGGTGGGCGACCGGGCCGAGGGCGGCCGGGTGGCCGCCGCGGTGAAGGCCGCGCTGGCGGGCTGACCGCAGGCACCGCCCGAGGGGCGGCCTGGGACGACACCTGAACACCGACGCCGGAGGGCGGCCACCCGATGCGGGGTGGCCGCCCTCCGGCGTGGACGGGGCGGTCGCTCAGTGGCGGGGCCGGCCGGTGTTCCCGCCGAACGTGCCGGGCGGCAGGGTGAAGCCGCCGTTGATCAGACCGGTGGCGTTTCCGTTCCCGCCGTTGCCGTTTCCGTTCCCGTTGCCGTTCCCGCCGGTGGTGCCGGGCGGCGGGGCCGGGGACCCGGTGGGCGTCGGGTTGGCCTCGGGGACGTTGACCGTGTCGAAGGTGCTGCGCTTGGTGCCGACGAGGACCTCGTTCATGGCCTTCTGCCAGATCGGGCCCGGGCCGTCGGCGCCGTAGACCGAGGAGTAGTACCGGCCGCCGATGCGGATGTTGCGCATCGAGATGTTGCCGGTGGGGCCGCCGAGCCAGACCGAGGTGGCAAGGTCGGGGGTGTAGCCGGTGAACCAGGCGGCGTAGCGGTTGTCGGTGGTGCCGGTCTTGCCGGCGATCTGGCGGCCGTCCGAGATGTTGATCCCGGAGGCGGTGCCCTTCTCGGTCACGCCGAGCAGCAGGGTGTTGATGCCGTCCGCGGTGGTCTCGGCCATCGCCTGGGAGCAGTCGGCCTTCGGCACCGGGAGCTTCTTGTTGTCGGCGTTGACCATCGAGGTGATCGCGATCGGCTTGCAGTACTTGCCGCGGGCGGCGAAGGCGGCGTAGGCGCTGGCCATGGTGAGCGGGCTGACCTCCTGGGTGCCGAGCACCATGGAGGGGATCTGCTTGATCGGGCTGCCGTTGGCGAGCTTGCCGATGCCGAGCTTGGTGGCCATCTGCTTCATCGCGCAGAGGCCGACCTCCTCCTCCATCTGCACGAAGTAGGTGTTGACCGACTTCGCCATGGCGTCCTTCAGGGCGAAGGGGCCGACCTCGGTGGAGCTCTCGTTCTCGACCGGGACGCCCTTCTCGTTCCAGGTGCCGTCGCAGGTGGTCATCCTGGGGTAGCTCATCTGGTACGGCGAGGGGTACTGCTGGTCGATCGGGACGCCGGACTCCAGCGCGGCCGCGGCGAGGATCGGCTTGAACGTCGAACCGGGGGCGAAGCCGTTGCCGCCGCCCATGGCGGCGTCGACGTTCAGGTTGAGGACGGTCTGGTTCTGCTTGGAGTCCAGGCCGTAGGGGCGGGTCTGGGCCATCGCGAGGATCTCGCCGGTGCCGGGCTTGACCATGGTCATCGCGGCGGAGACCGAGTCGGTCACCTTGACCTTGGTGGTGACCGCTTCGTGCGCGGCCTCCTGCTTGGCCGGGTCGATGGTGGTGTAGATCTTGAGGCCGCCCTGGCTCCACAGCTTCTGGCGGTCGGCCGCGGTCTTGCCGAAGACCGGGTCCTGCTTGACCACATGGCGGACGTAGTCGCAGAAGAAGCCCATGCCGGACTGCGCGGTGATGCAGCCGTTCAGCGGCTCCTTGTACTTGATGCCCAGCGGCGCGGCCAGGGCCTCCTTGGCCTGCTCGGGAGTGATGTGCTTGTACTCCAGCAGCTTGTTGATCACGGTGTCCCGGCGGACCTGCGCCGCCTTGGGGTGCAGCACCGGGTCGTAGGCCGAGGGGTTCTGCACCAGGCCGGCCAGCATGGCGGCCTCGGGGATCGTGAGGTCCTTGGCGCTCTTGCTGAAGTAGCGGTTGGCGGCGGCCTCGATGCCGTACGCCTGGTGCCCGTAGAAGGTGATGTTGAGGTAGTTGGTGAGGATCTGGTCCTTGGTCAGGTCCTCCTCCAACTTGATGGCGATCTTCAGCTCCTTGACCTTGCGGCCGAGGCTCTTGCGGGTGGCGTCCAGGAAGGCGTCCTGGTTGTCGCCGGCCTGCTCGACGAAGACGTTCTTCACGTACTGCTGGGTCAGCGTGGAGGCGCCCTGGGTGGCGGACCCGGCCTCGGCGTTCTTGGTGGCCGCGCGCAGCACGCCCTTGAGGTCGACGGCGCCGTGCTCGTAGAACCGGTTGTCCTCGATGTCCACCTGGGCCTGGCGCATGATCGGCGCCATCTGCTCCTTGGTGAGGATGGTCCGGTCGCGGTCGTAGACCTTGGCGATCACGCCGCCCTTGGAGTCGTAGATCGTCGACGCCTGGGAGAGGGCGGGGGTGGTGAAGTCGCTCGGGATGTCGTCGAAGCTGTCCGCGGTGTCCTTGGCGGTCAGACCGAGCGCGCCCACGGCCGGCAGGGCCATCCCGGCCACCAGGATCCCGGCCAGCACGCTGGTGCCCAGGAGCTTGATGCCGAGGCCTGCCTTGTCGAGTACGGAGCCCGCGGGTCGCTGAGTCGCCATGGGGAGAACACTACGTCGCCGATTCCCGTACAGGGGGGCAGGTGTTCGCCTACGCTTGTCACAGAACTGCGACAGCTTCTCTCTGTGCATCGTCATCACTCTTGTGAGTGATGAGGTTTGTCCAATTTGCGCCGGTTTGTTGTCGGCTGTCCGGGTGTGACGGGCGGTGCCTGCTTGCACAGTGTGACGAAAGTGGCAGAACCGGTCCTGGCAAGCCCCGCGACCTGCGATCACTCCAACGAGTGAGCTTCCAGGCACCCATAGTCCGATTGGGCCATCTGAGATTGAGCCCGAAGGGGCTGTTGCTCGCTGCCGTTCTTCCGTAACGTCCTCAACTGGCAGCGGTGAATATGCCGTTGCCGCCGTGGGGGAGCCCCGATTCGGGAGAGGACGGCGCCGAAATGGGCTGGGTGGACGACTGGAGTGCGCAGGCGGCCTGCCGCACGAGTGATCCGGACGAGCTGTTCGTGCAGGGGGCGGCACAGAACCGCGCCAAGGCCGTGTGCAGCGGCTGCCCGGTGCGGACGGAGTGCCTCGCCGACGCACTGGACAACCGGGTGGAGTTCGGCGTCTGGGGAGGGATGACCGAGCGCGAGCGCAGGGCACTGCTCCGCCGCAGGCCCACGGTGGTCTCGTGGCGCCGGCTGCTGGAGACGGCCCGCACCGAGTACGAGGCCTCGCTGGCCACCGGTGTGGTGCTGACGGACTACGCGCAGGCGGGCTGACGGGCGGCGGACCGACGGTCCGCCCCCGGCGGCACGCCACCACACCTGGCGGGCGCTCAGCTCACCGCGCCCGCGGGGTCGGTGGTCCCCAGGCGGTCCCCGACGGTCCGCAGCCCGTCCAGGTCGTGCACGTCGCCGGCCAGCGCGGCCACCTCGACGATCGGCACGTCCGGGTAGACCGACACGAACCGGTCGCGGGTACGACGCTCCCGCGACATGATCTGCATCCGCTCGGCGTGCAGCCTCAGCAGCCCCGCCGCCAGCGTCTCCGCAGCCACCGTCGAGGTCTGCGAGCCGTTCTCCTCCAGCGCCTCCGCCGCCGCCAGGGCCCGCTCCGCGGTCAGCTGCGGCGCCCCCGTGCTGTGCACCCGGTTGAGCACCAGTCCCGCCAGCGGCATCTCGTCCGCGGCCAGCCGGTCCACGAAGTACGCCGCCTCGCGCAGCGCGTCGCGCTCCGGCGCAGCCACCACCAGGAAGGCCGTACCCGGCGCCTTGAGCAGCTGGTACGTGCGGTCGGCGCGCTCCCGGAAGCCGCCGAACATCGAGTCCATCGCCGCGACGAAGGTCTGCACGTCCGTCAGCAGCTGGGCGCCGAAGATCTTGCCGAGCGTGCCGGTGAGCAGGCCCATCCCCACGTTCAGGAACTTCATCGCACTGCGCCCGCCGACCTTCGCCGGCGCCGTCAGCAGCCGGATCACCTTCCCGTCCAGGAAGGAGCCCAGCCGGCTCGGCGCGTCCAGGAAGTCCAGCGCCGACCGGGACGGCGGGGTGTCCACCACGATCAGGTCCCAGCGGTCCTCGGCCCGCAGCTGGCCGAGCTTCTCCATCGCCATGTACTCCTGCGTACCGGCGAACCCGGCCGACAGGGACTGGTAGAAGGGGTTCTCCAGGATCGCCTTCGCCCGCTCCGGCTCGGCGTGGGCCAGCACGACCTCGTCGAAGGTCCGCTTCATGTCGAGCATCATGGCCTGCAGCTCGCCGGGCCCCTGCGCGCCCTTCACCACCCGCGGGGTGTTGTCCAGTTCGGTCAGGCCCATCGACTGGGCGAGCCGGCGGGCCGGGTCGATCGTCAGCACGACGACCTTCCGGCCGCGCTCCGCGGCCCGCAGCCCGATCGCCGCCGCCGTGGTCGTCTTGCCGACGCCGCCGGAGCCGCAGCACACCACGATCCGGGTCTCCGGGTCGTCGATCAGCGCGTCCACGTCCAGCGCGGACGTCGTCCGCTCCTTGCGGGTGCCCGCCGTCATGCCGCCCCCTGCCGCTTCAGCTCGCCCGCCAGCCGGTACAGCCCGCCCAGGTCCACGCCCTCGCCGAGCAGCGGCAGCTCGTACGTCGGCAGCTTCGCCCGCTGCAGGTCCGCGCGCTGCGCGCGCTCCAGCTCGACCCGCTCGGCGTGCTCCCTGGCCTGCTCCAGCAGCGGGGCGAGCAGCGGCTCCACCGCGGCCCGGACCGTCTCCGGTTTGCGCGAGCGGCCGCCCAGCCCGGCCTCGCCGAGCGCCACGGCGACCTCCTCGCGGTGGTCGCCGTCGACGGCCGCCACGGCCGCCGCGTCCAGCACCGGCGGCCGGACCATGTTGACCATCACCCCGCCCACCGGCAGCTGCGCCGCCCGCAGGTCAGCGATGCCGTCCACGGTCTCCTGCACCGGCATCTCCTCCAGCAGCGTCACGAAGTGCACCGCCGTCTCCGGGGACTTCAACACCCGCATCACGGCCTGCGCCTGACCGTGGATCGGGCCGAACCTGGCCAGCCCGGCCACCTCCTCGTTGACGTTGAGGAAGCGGGTGAGCCGCCCGGTCGGGGGCGCGTCCATCACGATCGCGTCGTACGCCCGGCGGCCGTCCGGGCCCTTGCGCCGGGCCGCCTCGCAGGCCTTGCCGGTCAGCAGCACGTCCCGCACGCCCGGTGCGACGGTGGTCGCGAAGTCGACGAAGCCGACCTTCTGCAGCGCCTTCCCGGCCCGGCCCAGCTTGTAGAACATCTCCAGGTACTCGAGCAGCGCCAGCTCGGTGTCGATCGCCAGCGCGTACACCTCGCCCTGGCCGGTGCCGGGCAGGCCCAGACGGGACGGCGAGACGGTGGCGACCTTGCGCTCCTCGTAGGGCAGCGCGGCCATCCCGAACAGCTCGGCGATGCCCTGCCGCCCCTCGACCTCGATCAGCAGGGTCCGCCCGCCCTCGGCGGCCAGCGCCAGGGCCAGCGCCGCCGCGACGGTGGTCTTCCCGGTGCCGCCCTTGCCGCTGACGACGTGCAGCCGGACCCCCTCCCAGTCGGGGTCGGCCTGCGCCGATGGGCCGGGGGTGCTCGCCACGCTCCGTCTCCGTCCTGCGTCGACCGGGCACCGCAACGGGTGCCCCCTCCTTGGCGAGGGTAACCAGCCGACGCCGCCGATGGCGGGACCATCCGGGTGCCCGGCCGGATTCATGCCCCCTTTGTGTCCCACCTCACACCGCGGCCCGCCGCGGGCGACCCGCCGCGGGCCCGGGCCGCCCGCCCCGTGGCGTCGCCGGGCCCGGTGGCCGGACGGTCTAGAGTCACCCCCATGACCAAGTGGGAATACGTCACCGTGCCGCTTCTCGTGCACGCCACCAAGCAGATCCTGGACACCTGGGGCGAGGACGGCTGGGAGCTCGTCCAGGTCGTGCCCGGCCCGAACAACCCCGAGCAGCTCGTGGCCTACCTCAAGCGGGAGAAGAGCTGATGAGCAAGGTTGAGGAGAAGCTGGCCGAGCTCGGCCTGACCCTCCCCGAGGTGGCCCCGCCAGTGGCGGCCTACGTGCCGGCCGTCCGCTCCGGCGACCACGTCTTCACCTCCGGCCAGCTGCCCATGGTGGCCGGCAAGCTCCAGCACACCGGCAAGGTCGGCGCCGAGGTGACGCCCGAGCGCGCCAAGGCGCTCGCGCAGATCTGCGCGCTGAACGCGCTCGCCGCGGTCAAGTCCGTGATCGGCGACCTCGACCGCGTCGAGCAGGTCGTCAAGGTGGTCGGCTTCGTCGCCTCCGCCCCCGACTTCACCGGCCAGCCCGCCGTGGTCAACGGCGCCAGCGAGCTGCTCGGCGAGGTCCTCGGCGAGGCCGGCGTGCACGCCCGCAGCGCCGTCGGCGTCGCCGTCCTGCCGCTGGACGCCCCGGTCGAGGTCGAGATCCAGGTCCGGGTGCGGACCGGGGCCTGAGCCCCCGAACAGCACCGGGCGGGGGTGGGCCCTGTCCAAGCCCACCCCCGCCCGCTTAGCATCCGGGGCATGGATGACCGCGCACCGTCGACCCCCATGCCGCCCGGCTGGCCCGCCCGGATCCGGGCCCTCGCCGCCGGCGAGCTGACCCCGGCCGAGCCCAGGGCCGCGGCCACGGTCGTGCTGCTGCGCGACACCGCCGACGGCCCCGAGGCCTACCTGCTGCGCCGCCGCACCTCGATGGCGTTCGCCGCCGGCATGTACGCCTACCCCGGCGGCGGCGTCGACCCCCGGGACGCCGACGCCGAGATCGCCTGGGCCGGCCCCCCGCCCGAGGAGTGGGGCGCACGCCTCGGCACCGACCCCCGGACGGCGCAGGCCGTCGTCTGCGCGGCCGTCCGGGAGACCTTCGAGGAGTCCGGCGTGCTGCTCGCCGGCCCCGACGCGGACTCCACCGCCGAGGCCCGCGACTGGTCCGCCGAGCGGGCCGCGCTGGAGGCCCGCGAGTTCTCCTTCGCCGAGTTCCTGCACAAGCACGGCCTGGTGCTGCGCAGCGACCTGCTCGGCGGCTGGGCCCGCTGGATCACCCCGGAGTTCGAGGAGCGCCGCTTCGACACCTGGTTCTTCGTGGCCGCGCTGCCCGCCGGACAGGCCGCCGCCTCAACGGTCGGCGAGGCCGACCGGGTGGCCTGGCTCGCCCCCGCCGAGGCCGTCGCCGGACACGCCGAGGGCCGCTACGGGATGCTGCCGCCGACCGTGACCGTGCTGCGCGAACTGCTGCCGGTGCGGTCCGCCGCCGAGGCCCTGGCCGCCGCCGGCCCGCGCACCGTCACGCCCGTCCTGGGACGGGCCGAGGTCGACGGCGACCGAATGACCGTCCGCTGGCCCGGGTATGACGAGCTGACCATCGACGGAGACTTCCCGGCGTGATCCCACGCCGGGCGACCCACCCGAACACACGGAAGGACACTGGCCGATGAACCACAACGACGTGGCTCGCCGGACGGAGCACGACCTGCCCGCCCGCAGCATCACCCCCAAGGCCGTCGCCTGCGACGGCCACGTCGAGGAGCGCACCGCTCCGCGCAGGCTCACCCGCGCGCTGCCGGCGCGCAACCTGGTGCGCGA
>NZ_JBEYFP010000020.1:0-36623 GCF_040634455.1 Kitasatospora sp. NPDC007106 | reverse complement strand
CCCGCCCGGAGCCGGCCCGGGCACCGGCCCCGGAGCCCGGGCCGAAGGCCCCGGCGGCCGACCGCGACCGCGGCGGGGCGGCCGCCTCCGGGGCCGGGCGCGGGCCCGCCCCGTCGGTGCCCGTCTGGCGCCGCCGGTTCGCCGCCGGCGCCGAGTGGTACGTCCGGGTGGTCGCGCTGCTCAACCTGGTCGCCGGGCTGATCGAGCCCTTTCGCCAGCAGGTCCAGCGGGCCAACCGCGGGGACTTCTTCACGCCCGTCCTGGTCGCCTCCGGCTTCACCGGCGCGCTCTTCGCCGGGCTGCTCGCCGTCATGCTCCGCCGCCGCAAGCGGGCCGCCTGGACGGTCACCACCGTCCTGGTGGCGATCTACACCGCGCTGTTCGGCTGGGCGCTCGCCTACGTCGACTACAGCGAGCACCCCTTCAACTGGATCTCCGCCCTGATCACCGTGGCCCTGCTCGTCGCGCTGCTGATCGGCCGGCCCGTCTTCACCGCCCGCGGCACCCGGGGCAACGTGGTGCTGGCCGCCGTCGTCCTGGTGGCCGGCGGGGCCCTGCTGACCGTGCTCGGCGCCGCGGTCGTCCGCGCCACCTACCCCGACACCCCGCCCGACTGGGGCGACGCCTCGCTGTACGTGCTGCTGCGCCTGCTCACCCTCTCCGGGGTCGTCCAGGTCGCCGACGTGGACGTGCCCGGCTGGGTCGACCTCGGGATCAACCTGTTCGGCGCCGCGCTGCTGCTGATCGCCCTGCGGGTGCTGTTCCGCTCCCCGCGCGGCCACGTCGCGCAGCAGCCCGAGGACGAGCAGCGGCTGCGCGACCTGCTCGCCCGGCACGGCGCCCGCGACTCGCTCGGCTACTTCGCTCTCCGCCCCGACAAGGCGGTCTGCTGGTCCCCGTCCGGCAAGGCCGCCGTGCTGCACCGGGTGGTCAACGGCGTCGCCCTCGCCTCCGGCGACCCGATCGGCGACCCGGAGGCCTGGCCGCAGGCGATCGAGGTCTGGCACCGCCGGCTGCGCGAGCAGGGCTGGATCCCGGCCGTCACCGGCGCCGGGGAGGCCGCCGCCACCGCCTACACCCGGGTCGCCGGGCTGCGCGCCCTGGAGTTCGGCGACGAGGCGGTCGTCGAGACGGCCGGCTTCACCCTGGAGGGCCGCGCCATGCGGCCGCTGCGGCAGGCGCACAGCCGGGTCCGCAAGGCCGGGTACCGCGCCGTCGTCCGCCATCACCGCGACATCCCCGACGGGGAGATGGCCGACCTGATCCGGCTCGCCGACGCCTGGCGGCACGGCCGCACCGAACGCGGCTTCTCGATGGCGCTCGGCCGGCTCGGCGACCCCGCCGACGGCGACTGCCTGATGATCGAGTGCCGGGACGAGAACGACCGCACCTGCGCCCTGCTCAGCTTCGTCCCCTGGGGCGGGCACGGGCTCTCCCTGGACCTGATGCGCCGTGACCGGGAGTCCGACAACGGCCTGGTCGAGTTCATGGTCACCGAGCTGCTGCTGCGCGGCGCCGCCGGCGAGCTGCAGGTCGCCCGGGTCTCGCTGAACTTCGCCATGTTCCGGGCGGTCTTCGAGGAGGGCGGCCGGCTCGGCGCCGGGCCGGTGCTGCGGCTGTGGCGGGCCGTCCTGCGCTTCCTCTCCCGCTGGTGGCAGCTGGAGTCGCTGTACCGGGCCAACGCCAAGTACCGGCCCGACTGGCAGCCGCGCTACCTGCTCTACGAGAAGTCCACCGAGCTGTTCGCGATCGGCCTGGCCAACGCGATGGCCGAGGGCTTCGTCACCCGCCCGCGGCTGCCCGCCGTGCGCCGCCGCCGGAACGGGCCTCACCCGGGCGGGGCAGCGGCGGATGTCCCGGTCGGCTGACGGCCCTTCACTTGAGACGGGCCGCGCAGGGCGGACCGGCGGACGGGAGCACGGGTTGGGCGGACAGCGCAGGAGCCCCTGGCCGGGCACGCTGGCGGCCGGCGCCGCCCTGGTGCTCGGTGCCTGGATGCTGCACGGCGGCGGCATCCTGCCCCCGCTGCCCACCGCCGAACAGGGCGTCGACGCCCTCGGGCTGCCCATGGCCGTCGCCCCGCCGATGCCCCGTTCCGCGCCGACCAGGATCCGGATCCGCAGCGCCGGCATCGACGCGCCCGTCACCGGCCTCGCCCTCGACGACGACGGCCGGCTGCAGCCGCCGCCCGAGGACGACGACAACCTGGCCGGCTGGTACGCGGCCGGCACCGCCCCCGGCGAGAGCGGCACCGCCGTGCTGGCCGGCCACGTCGACACCGCCGACGGCCCGGCCGTCTTCTACCGGCTCGGCACCCTGCACCGCGGCGACCAGGTGGAGGTCGTCCGCGCCGACCGCACCACCGCCCACTTCGCCGTCGACGGCGTGGAGGTCTACCCGAAGAAGGACTTCCCCGACCGGAAGGTCTACGGCGCCTCGCCCAACGCCCAGCTGCGGCTGATCACCTGCGGCGGCGGCTTCACCAGGCAGCACGGCTACGACGGCAACGTGGTGGTCTACGCCCACCTCGTCCGCGCCGCCACGGCCTGACCGGCAGGGGGAGCAGACCGTGGACCGCAGCCTCGCCTCCTGGAACCCGCTCGACTGGCCGATCACCACCGGCGTCGTCCCCTACGCCCTGCTGGTCGCCGGCAGCGCCGCGCTGCTGCTGCTCGTCCTGGTCCCCGCGCCGCGCTGGTGGCCGCTGCGGCTGCCCGCCGCCGTCCTCGCCGCGGCCGCCGGCGGCGTGCTCACCGCCCTGACCGTCAACAGCTGGTGGCAGCCGTTCGCCGGCGGGCTGCCCGACGAGGTCACCGCCTGGATCGCGCTCGCCCTGCTCGGCCTCGCCCTCGCCGTCGCCCGCTTCGTGCCGACCGTGCCGCCGCGCACCGCCGGCAAGGTGCTCGTCCCGGTCGCCGCCCTGCTGGTCGGCGTCATGGCCGCCTCCCAGGTCAACCGCTTCTACGACGAGTACGGCACGCTCCGCGCGATGCTCGCCCCGGCCACCGAGGCGCTGCCCACCGGCCGGGACCCGCACACCGTCGCCGCCCCGCCCGGCGGAGCCCTCGCGCAGGTCTGGCACCCGCCGCCCGGCCTGCCCGCCCGCGGCACCCTCGCCAGGACGCCGATCCCCGGCGCGAAGTCCGGGTTCGAGGCCCGCGACGCCTACGTCTGGCTGCCGCCCGCCTACCGGGCCAGCCCCCGACCGCTGCTGCCGGTGCTGGTGCTGATGGCCGGCCAGCCCGGCAGCCCCTCCGACTGGGTCTCCTCCGGGCAGCTGGAGACCACCATGAACGACTTCGCCGCCGCGCACGGCGGCCTCGCGCCGATCGTGCTGATGGTCGACCAGACCGGCTCCACCTGGGGCAACAGCCTGTGCATGGACTCCCGGATCGCCCGCGCCCAGACCTACCTCGCCGAGGACGTCCCCGACTGGACCCGCCGCCACCTGCAGACCGCGCAGGGCCGCCGCTCGTGGGCGATCGGCGGGCTCTCGCTCGGCGGCACCTGCGCCCTCCAGCTCGCCGTCAACGCCCCGCGGGTGTACGGCACCTTCCTCGACATCTCCGGCCAGCGCGAACCCACCCTCGGCAGCCACCAGCAGACCGTGCAGCGCGCCTTCGGCGGCGACGAGGCCGCCTTCGACGCCGTCGACCCGCTGCACGTGATGGCCCGCGAGCGGTTCCCCGACACCGCGGCGACCTTCGTGGTCGGTGACGAGGACGGCGAGTACGGGCCGCAGCAGCGCACGGTGCACGCCGCGGCCGTCGCAGCCGGGATGAAGGCCCGCTCCATGACCGTTCCGGGCGGCCACGACTGGAACACCTTCCGCGCCGGACTCGCCGACAACGTGACCTGGCTCGCCCAGCAGACGGGACTGATCACATGACCGACCGCACCACCGCGGACACCGACCGGGCGCCCGCCCGGCCGGAGCCCGAGTACGGCAGCCGCCCCGCCCGGCTCGCCGCGGCCGCCCTCGCCCAACTGCGCCGGGCCCCGCTCACCCTCGCCCTGATCGCCGTCCTGTGGGTGGTCGGCGCGGCCACCCGCAGCCTCGGCACCGGGCCGTCCGACTCCCTGCTGCCGTACGTCGGCGTCGGCATCCCGAGCCTCGCCGACGGCCACTGGTGGACACCGGTGAGCTCGCTGTTCTGGTGCTCCGGCATCGGCTCGTACGTGGTCACCACGCTGCTGCTGGCGGTCTTCGGGCCGTTCGCCGAACTGCGGCTCGGCACCGCCGCCGCGGCGGCCGTGCTGCTCGGCGGGCAGATCGCCGGCACCCTGCTCGGCACCGCCGCCGTCCGGCTCGGCGTCTCCGCCGACCTCGGCTGGACGAAGGCGATCCAGGACCAGATCGCCGTCGGCCCGACCATCGGCGTGTTCGCCCTCGGCGCGGTCGTCAGCTTCCGGCTGACCGCGCTCTGGCGGCGCCGGCTGCGGCTGGTGGTCGTCCTGGTGCCGCTGGTGCTGATGCTCTACGTCGGGCACCTGCAGGGCGTCCAGCGGGTCGCCGCGGTGCTCGCCGGGCTGGCCGCCGGCACCCTGGCGCACCGCCACCGCGGACACCGCCCGCACCGCGCCTCGCACACCGAGACCCGGGTGCTGGTGGCGCTCACCCTCGCCGCCACCGCGCTCGGGCCGCTGGTCGCCTCCCTCTACCGGGACGCCATCGGCCCCTTCAACACCCTCGCCGACCTGTACTTCTCGCACGTCCCGTCCTCGGCGGAGGTCGCCGACGCCTGCGCCGGGTCGGCCAGGGCCTGCGCGCACGCCCACTCCGCCGTCCGCTACTTCGACTCCCCGGGCCGGCTGATGGCCGCCCTGGTGCCCGTCCTGCTGCTCGTCCTCGCCGAGGGCCTGCGCCGCGGACTGCGGCTCGCCTGGTGGCTCACGGTGCTCACCGAGCTCGCCTGGGTCGGGGTGCTCGGCTGGCTGCTGGCGATCAACTACGACGACTTCGCCGCGGACGGCGGCACCGGGCTGCTATTCGAGCTCGTCGGCGAGGCGCTGCTGCTGCCCGTGGCGATGCTGGTGCTGCAGGCCGTCACCCGGCGCAGCTTCGACCAGCGGACGGCGCCGCGGGTGCGCGACCGGCTGGCCGCCGTCGTCGGCGGCGCCCTGGCGGTCTGCTGCGCCGCGTACGTCGGCATCGGCTGGCTGATCCGCGACCAGTACGAGCCGGACGCCACGGCCGCGGGGCTGGCGGCAGGCCTGCCCTCGGTGCTGCTGCCGCCCGCCTACGACGAACTGCTGCCGGACCGGCCGATCGCCGCCGGCGGCGGCGCGCAGGCCCTGGAGATCGCGGTCGGGCTGGTGTTCTGGGCGGTGGCGCTGACCGCGCTGCTGGTGGCCTTCCGCCGCCCGGTGGTGCACGCGGACGCCGAGGACGCGGCCCGGGCCCGCGCGCTGCTCACCGAGTACGGCGGCTCGACGCTCTCCTTCATCTCCACCTGGGACGGTAACCACTACTGGTTCGACGGGGACGGCCGGGCCGCGGTGCCGTACCGGGTGATCGCCACCGTGGCGCTCACCACCGGGGACCCGTTCGGCGAGCCGGAGGCCCGGCGGCGGGCGGTCGCCGGCTTCGCCCGCTACTGCGACACCCGGGGCTGGACGCCGTGCTTCTACAGCGTCTCCGCGGACGCGCGGCAGGCCGCCGAGCAGCTCGGCTGGCGCTCGCTGCAGGTCGCCGAGGACACCGTGGTGCCGCTGCCCGACCTGGCCTTCACCGGCAAGAAGTGGCAGGACATCCGGACCTCGCTGAACAAGGCCGGCAAGCAGGGCATCACCGCCGAGTGGTGGACCTACCAGGAGGCGCCGATCGGCATCCGCGACCAGATCCGCTCGATCTCCGAGGAGTGGGTCTCCGACAAGGGCCTGCCCGAGATGGGCTTCACCCTGGGCGGGCTGGCCGAGCTCGACGACCCGGCGGTGCGGATGCTCGTCGCGGTGGACGGCGACCGCACCGTGCACGGGCTGACCAGCTGGATGCCGGTCTACGGGGCCGGGCAGCCGGTCGGCTGGACGCTGGACTTCATGCGCCGCCGCGCGGAGGGCTTCCGCGGGGTGATGGAGTTCCTGATCGCCTCGGCCGCGCTCGGCTTCAAGGAGGAGGGCGCGCAGTTCCTCAGCCTCTCCGGGGCGCCGCTGGCCCGCGCCGACCGCGGCGGCGAGCCGCCGACCGCCCTGCAGCGGATGCTCGACTGGATGGGCAAGGCGCTGGAGCCGGTGTACGGCTTCCGTTCGCTGCTCGCCTTCAAGGCGAAGTTCCAGCCCGAGTACCGGCCCATGTACATGGTCTACCCCGACCCGGCGGCGCTGCCCGCGATCACCCGGGCGATCGGCAAGGCGTACCTGCCGCACATGACCCCGGGGCAGGGGGTGCGGCTGATGCGCAAGCTCTCCGCCTGAGGCGCCCGGGGCCCGCCGTCAGCCGAGGAGCTCGGCGAGCGCGCGGTCGGCGTCCAGCAGCAGGGCCTCGTCGCCCTCCGGGACGGCGAGGAGGGTCTCCGCGAGGAAGTGCCGCAGCTGGGCGCCGTCGAACTGGAGCAGGGCCACGCCCTCGGCGGAGCGCAGCTCCAGCATGGTGCGCCCGGACGCGGCGGGCCGCAGGTGCACGTCGCCCATGCCGCTCGGGGCGTCCAGGCCGGCGGCCAGCAGCCACCGGGCGAAGACCCACTCGACCTCCGGCGGGGCCTCGGGCAGCGGCGTGCCGTCCAGGGAGAACTCGGCGGGGAAGGCCATCCGGACGGCCAGCGGGTCGTCGGACCGGTAGCGCAGGGCCACCCGGAGCACGGCGGTGCGGTGGGTGGTGACGTAGAGGCGGGCCTGGACGACCTGTTCGACGACGATGGGCGCAGCTGTCATGGCGGTTCCTCCCGGTGTCGTCCTGCCCCGAAGTTCGCGGGCGGAACGTGTGACGTGTGTGGATTCTGTGACGGCCGGGGTGCGGCCCGTCGGGAGGGGAGAGCGGGACGGCGGACCGTCCTTACCGGGCGGGGGCTGTGAGCCCGGTCACCCGCACCGGCCGGCCGACCCGGCGGGCCGGGACCCGGCGCCGAAATCCGGTACCGGTCCGGGCCGCGCCGCCGGTAGCGTCCCGGCGCATGACCGAGCAGACCACCGGCCGGCCGCCCGAGGGCGGCGGCCGTCCGCAGCACGCCCGGGGGCCGCAGGAGGAGCGCCGCGAGGCCGACCTGCGGCGGGCCGAGATCCGGCGCCTGGGCGCCAAGTACGCCGAGTGCCACGCCGAACTGCTGAGGAGGCTGGGGGAGTGAACCGCCTGGAGACCGCCGAGCTGCTGGAGCTCGCCGCCTTCGCCTGCCGGGGCCGTCCGGCCGAGCTCCGCGAGCCCGGCCTGCTGGACTCCGCCGCGCACCGGCCGTCCGCCGGGATGTTCGGGGTGGAGGTCTACCCGGGCGTCTTCGAGAAGGCCGCCGCACTGCTGCACGCGGTGGCCTCGAACCACCCCCTGGTGGACGGCAACAAGCGGACCGCGTGGATGGGCGCGGTCGTCCTGCTGGACCTCGCGGGCACCGACATGGCCGGTGTCGACCAGGACGCGGCGTACGAGCTGGTGGTGGCCGTGGCGGCCGGCGAAACCACCGACGTCGGGGTGATCGCGGAGCGGCTGCGGGCGCTGCACGAGGGTCGAGCCTGAGCGGGCGAACCGGCGCGGCCCGGTAGGCTGGGCTGGTTGTCCGACCACCGCCCGACAGCGGGCTGGGGCCGCAAAGACCGCCCTGACCTGCGACGATCCCCTCCGGAGCCCGTGAGTACCGCCGCCGCCTCCCCGATGTCGCCGCTGTTCTCCGACGTTGCCTCGTCGCACGCGCCCGTCCGCCCGGCCGGCACGTCGAACGCCTCGCACCACCTGTCGCCGGCCTTCCCCGGCCGTGCCCCCTGGGGCACGGCCGGCAAGCTCCGGGCCTGGCAGCAGGGTGCGCTCGACACGTACATCGAGAAGCAGCCGCGCGACTTCCTCGCGGTCGCCACCCCGGGCGCGGGAAAGACCACCTTCGCCCTGACCCTCGCCTCCTACCTGCTGCACAACCACCTGGTGCAGCAGGTGACGGTCGTCGCGCCGACCGAGCACCTGAAGAAGCAGTGGGCGGAGGCCGCGGCCCGGATAGGCATCCGGCTGGACCCGGCGTACTCCTCGGGCCCGCTCTCCAAGGACTACCAGGGCATCGTCGTGACCTACGCGGGCGTCGGGGTCAACCCGATGCTGCACCGCAACCGCACGGAGGCCCGCAAGACCCTCGTCATCATGGACGAGATCCACCACGCCGGTGACTCGAAGTCCTGGGGCGAGGCCTGCTTCGAGGCCTTCGAGCCCGCCACCCGGCGGCTCGCGCTCACCGGTACGCCGTTCCGCTCGGACACCAACCCGATCCCGTTCGTGGCGTACGAGGCGGACACCGACGGCCTGCGCAAGTCCGTCGCGGACTACACCTACGGCTACGGGCACGCGCTGGCCGACCATGTCGTCCGCCCGGTGATCTTCCTCTCGTACAGCGGCAACATGCGCTGGCGCACCAAGGCCGGTGACGAGCTGGAGGCCCGGCTCGGCGAGCCGATGACCAAGGACCTGATCGCCCAGGCCTGGCGCACCGCGCTCTCCCCGCAGGGCGAGTGGATCCCCAGCGTGCTGCAGGCCGCCGACCGGCGGCTCACCGAGGTGCGCAAGGCGATCCCGGACGCCGGCGGCCTGGTCATCGCCACCGACCAGAACGTGGCCCGCGCCTACGCCAAGCTGCTGCGCGAGATCAGCGGCGAGAAGGTCACCCTCGTCCTCTCCGACGAGGCGGAGGCCTCCAAGCGGATCTCCGACTACTCGGCCGGCACCTCGCGCTGGATGGTGGCCGTCCGCATGGTGTCCGAGGGCGTCGACGTGCCCCGGCTGTGCGTCGGCGTGTACGCCACCTCGATCTCCACCCCGCTGTTCTTCGCGCAGGCCGTCGGCCGCTTCGTGCGGGCCCGCAAGCGCGGCGAGACGGCCTCCGTCTTCCTGCCGACCATCCCGATGCTGCTCGGCTTCGCCAACGAGATGGAGCTGCAGCGCGACCACGTCCTCGACCGGCCGAAGAAGGAGGGCGAGGGACTCTTCGACGAGGAGGACCGGCTGCTCGCCGAGGCCGAGAAGGCCAACGACGGGCCGGACGCCGGCGGCGAGGAGTTCTCCTACGAGGCGCTCGGCAGCGACGCGGTCTTCGACCGGGTGCTGTACAACGCCATGGAGTTCGGCATGCAGGCGCACCCGGGCAGCGAGGAGGAGGAGGACTACCTCGGCATCCCGGGCCTGCTGGAGCCGGACCAGGTGCAGATGCTGCTGCAGAAGCGCCAGCACCGGCAGATCCAGCGCTCCAAGGCCAAGCCGGCCGAGGAGGCCGACCTGGTCGAACTGCCCGCCGAGCAGCGGCCGGTGGTGACCCATCAGGAGCTGCGCGAGCTGCGCAAGGAGCTGAACGCGCTGGTCGCCGCCTGGCACCACCGCACCAACCAGCCGCACGGCACCGTCCACAACGAGCTGCGTCGGCAGTGCGGCGGACCGCTGACCGCGCAGGCCACGGCGAACCAGTTGAAGGCGCGGATCGCGAAGATCCGGGAGTGGGCGAAGGGCTGACGCCCGTTCGGGGTGACGGGGGCCCGGGCAGAGTCTCCCGACTTGGCAAAGAAAGTGTGGAGACACGCGGTCATACGATCCGTTAATCTTCCGCGTGCCCGGCTCCGGTACGGACCTCCACGAGGTGACGGACCGGCGCCCCGTCCCACATGCCGAGACCCGGCCGTCCCGCACGGCGGGCCGGCCGCGCACCGAACGAGGAGTCACCCCGTGGCGTACACCGCCCAGAACCCCGAGCTGTCCGACAAGTCCAAGGTCGTCGCAGGCCTCCTGCAGATCTTCCTCGGCGGCTTCGGCATCGGCCGCTTCTACACCGGCCACGTCGGTATGGGTGTCGCCCAGCTGCTCACCTGCGGCGGTCTCGGCGTCTGGGCCCTGATCGACGGCATCCTCTTCCTGGTCAGCGACACCCGCACCGACGCCCAGGGCCGCACGCTGCGCGCCTGACCGTGCGCCCCGCCCGGACCCGGCCGCACCCCCGCCCCGCGAGCAGTGCGGGCGGGGGTGCCCGCCGTCGTGCCGCGCTCCCGCGGCACCCGGCGGCCGGCCCCCTCGGCCTGCTCGCGGCCGCCCTCGCCGGCGCCGGGTACCTGTACACCCGCGACCCCCACCTGCCCGGGCAGGCTCTGCCCTTCTGCCCCTTCCACCGCCTCACCGGCCTGCAGTGCCCCGGCTGCGGCGGCACCCGGGCGGCCTGGGACCTGCTGCACGGCGACCTGTCCGCGGCCTGGCACGACAACGCCGCCCTGCTGCTCGCACTGCCCTTCGTCGCCGCCTGGTACCTCGTCCGACTGCGGCACGGCCTGGCCGGCCGGACCTGGCGGCTGCGCCTCGGCCCCCGCACCGTCGCCGCACTGCTGACCGCGGCGGCGCTCTGGACGGTCGGCCGGAACCTGCTCTGAGCGCCCCGGTCCGAGGGCCGCCGTGTCCGGAGTCCGGTCAGATATCGAACATCTGAGCCATTCAGGGCCCGGAATGTGGGCTTAATGTCCGTATTTGCGTCTCGACTTTGCGTCGATGATGACCGAATTTTGGACAACTACTTCCGCAGCGTGCGAAGAGTTCACTACCTTCTCCCCACGCTCGCTCGACGGACCACCCCCACCCCGAGAAGAGCACCGCGGAGCTGTGCCCTCGTCGATGGCGCCGAGCCAGCTGCTCCAGCGCGGACACCCACCTGCGCGTGACACCTCCGTCCCGGCCCGAGCCCCACGCCGGCGCCGGTGCCCGCCGCGGAAAGGACTTGCGCGTCGTGACTGCCGAAACCTCCCAGACCCTGGACCGAGGGGTCCGGGTCCTCAAGCTCCTCGCCGACTCCGAGCGCGGCCTGACCGTGACCGAGCTCGCCGCCCGGCTCGCCGTCAACCGCACCGTCGTCTACCGGCTGCTGGCCACCCTGGAACAGCACGGCCTCGTCCGCCGCGACATCGGCGGCCGGGCCAGAGTCGGCCTCGGGGTGCTCCGCCTCGCCCACCGCGTCCACCCGCTGCTCCGCGAGGCCGCACTGCCGGCCCTGCGCAGCCTCGCCGAGGACCTCGGCGCCACCGCCCACCTCACCCTGGTGGACGGCAACGAGGCGCTCGCCGTCGCCGTCGTCGAACCCAGCTGGACCGACTTCCACGTCGCCTACCGGACGGGCCTGCGCCACCCGCTCGACGAGAGCGCCGCCGGCCGCGCCATCCTGGAGGCCCGCGGCTTCCCCAGTCAGCGCCGCCCCGACCAGGGCTTCGTGATCACCCGCGCGGAGGAGCAGTCCGGCGCGAGCGGCGCCGCGGCCGCCCTGATCGGCCTCAGCGGCATCGAAGGCAGCGTCGGCGTCGTGATGCTCAACGGCCTGGTGCCCGAGCGGGTCGGCCCGCGCGTCGTCGAGGCCGCCACCGAGGTCGCCGACGCGCTGCGCTGACCCCGTACCGCGGGCCCGGCGGCACCGCCGGTGTGGTTCGATGCGGGATGTGTCTCCTGCGAAGCTGCCCACGGCCCTGACCGCCCCCAAGACCCGCGCCCTGGCGCTGTGCACCGTCCTGGTGCTCGCGCTGTTCGGGGTCACGGCGTTCGTGCCGCTGCCGTTCACGCTCACCCAGCCGGGCGTCACCGCGAACACCCTCGGCAGCTACAACGGGGTGCCGGTCATCACCGTCACCGGCACCCCGGTGCGGACCACCGGCGGCGAGCTGCTCGCCACCACCATCTCCGCCACCAACGCCGGTGAGAAGATCAGCTTCCGCGACGCCCTGCGGGCCTGGATCCGCGAGGACGAGGCGGTGCTGCCGACCGAGGCCGTCTACCCGCAGAGCAACCCCGGCAAGGCCGAGCAGGAGACCGCCCAGCAGATGGCCGAGTCCCAGGACAGCGCCACCGCCGCCGCCCTCTCCTACCTCCACCTCTCGCCGTCCCAGGTCACCGTGAAGATCGACCTCGGCGACATCGGCGGCCCCAGCGCCGGCCAGATGCTCAGCCTCGGCATCATCGACAAGATCGCCGGGAACGGCCGCGGCGGCGACCTCACCGGCGGCCGGGTGGTGGCCGGCACCGGCACCATCGACGACCAGGGCGTGATCGGCGCGGTCGGCGGCGTCGCCCTGAAGACCCGGGCCGCCGCCCGGGACGGCGCCACCGTCTTCCTCGTCCCCGCCTCGGAGTGCTCCGACGCCAAGGTCGACACCCCGCAGGGCCTGCGGCTGATCCCGGTGGCGACCCTCGCCTCCGCCGTCGCCGCACTCGACGCCCTCGACGGCGGCGGCTCCGTGCCCAGCTGCTGACCCCGCGTCGGGGCCGCTCCGCGGGCGGCCCGGGCCGCGCCGGGTCACTCCCGGGCGGCCTGCTCCACCAACGGCAGGATCCGGTACGGCACCGGGTTCTCCAGGGCGATCGCGGTGGACGCCCGGACGATCCCGTCGAAACCCACCACCCGGTCGATCACCCGCTGCAGGTCCGCGTTCGACCGCGCGACGATCCGCACCAGCATGTCGCCCTGCCCGGTGATCGTGTGCAGCTCCAACACCTCCGGCACCGCCGCCAGATGGGCCCGCACGTCACTGCCCTGGCCCTGCGAGATCTCCAGCGTCGCGAAGGCCGTCACCGGGTAGCCGAGCGCCGCCGGATCCACCTGCGGACCGAAACCCCCGATCACCCCGCGTGCCTGCAGCCGGTCCAGCCGGGCCTGCACCGTGCCGCGCGCCACCTGCAGCCGCCGGGAGCACTCCAGCACACCGATCCGCGGCTCCTCGCTCAGCAGCCTGATCAGCTTTCCGTCGAGTGCGTCGATCGCGTCGTTGGGTGAGTGCACAACCGCTCCGTCCGCCGGCCGGTCCGACGGTCGGTCGTCCCGGTGGGCAATCTGTCCAGTGGGTGCGGCCATTCTCCGGCCCCCGGGGGCACCTTGCCCAGGAGGAAACGGAACAGTTGCGCGCCCCGAGGAGCCGCGCCACCCTCCTGCACACCCCGGCGGGCGGCCGCTCCGCCCCCGAACCGTCCCCGGGGCGACCCGGGGAGGCCCTGCCATGACCGCGCACATCGCCAACACCCGCTACGCCCTCCGCCCCTGCCCCTCGCCCGGGGCACCGCCCACCGGGGCGGGCCCGCTCGCCGCCACCGACGCCCTCGTCCTCGCCGTCCGCGACGCCCGCCGCGCCGCCCACCACTACCGCACCGCCCTCGGCCTGCACTGCACCGCCTACACCGGACCGGAGACCGGCAACCCGCAGCTGCGCGCGTACGTCCTGGAGGCCGGCGGCGCCCGCTGGGTGGTCAGCTCGCCCGCCGGCACCGGCGGCAGGCTCGCCCGCCACCTCGCCGAGCACGGCGAGGGCGTGCTGGAGGTCGTGCTGCGGGTGCCGGACGTGCACTGGGCCTTCGACTACGCCGTGGACCGCGGCGCCGCGGCCGTCACCGAACCCCACGAACTGAGCGACCGCCACGGCACCGTCGTGCTCGCCGCCGTCGGCGACGGCGGCCCCGTCCGCCACACCCTGGTCGACCGGACCGACTACACCGGCCCCTACCTCCCCGGATACGTCGCCCGCCCCGGCGCCGGCTCCGCCGCCTGATCAGGCGCCGGACGGCGGGAGCGGCGGGAGGTCAGCGGACGACGGTCTGGACGTCCGGCGGGTGGCCGTTCCAGGTGACGAACACCGAGTTGGCCTTGTCGTCCTTGGAGAAGTCGATCCGCATCCAGTGGTCGCCGTTCCACACCTGGACCTGCCAGCCCGCGTCCGGCGTCGCCGAGACCAGGTCCGCCCGGTCCGGGTGGATGTCCAACGCCACCCGGCCGCCCGGCACCAGGTAGCTGCGCACCGAGGACGGCGACGGCGGCTTCACCGTCGGCGAGGCCGACCGGATCGGACTCGGCAGCGTCGGCGCCGCCGACGGCGAGGGCGGTGCCGAGGACGCGGAGGGCGAGGGGTCGGCCGGTGCGGTCGACCCCGGCTCCTCGCCCGAGTCCGTCGCCGAGGCCGCCGGCGGCAGGCTCGCCGCCGCCTGCGTCGTCGAGGACGGCAGCGGCACCGCCTGCGGCCGCTCGAAACCCGCCTCGGTCAGCACCGTGTGCACGCCGTACCAGGACAGCGCCACCGCCGCTCCGGTGGCCACCGCCCAGGCGCCGATCTGTACCAGTCCGCTCCGCATCGTCCGCACATCCTGCCGCATCCCGCGCGGCCGCAGCGCCCCGGGCCCGGCAATCCTGTGAAAGGTTGCGGCAACCCTGTGAAACGTCCGCGCCGGAGCACGGGCAATCAACGCATAACGCCCGAGGTACAGACCAATGGGGGGCCCATGCCGTACCGTGCAGGGCCATGGCAACAGTGCTCGTGGTCGAGGACGACCCCTTCGTACGCTCCGCGCTGATCCGACACCTCGCCGAGACCGGCCACGCGGTGCGCAGCGTGGGCACCGCGTTGGAGGCACTGCGGGAGGTCGCCCAGGTCGGCTGCGACCTGGTGATCCTCGACCTCGGCCTGCCCGACCTCGACGGCAGCGAAGCGCTCAAGATGATCCGCGGCCTCACCAACGTGCCCGTCATCATCTCCACCGCCCGCGACGACGAGGCCGAGATCGTCCGCCTGCTCAACGCCGGCGCCGACGACTACCTCGTCAAGCCGTTCTCGCCCGAGCACCTGACGGCCCGGATGGCAGCCGTGCTGCGCCGCCTCGGCGGCGGCAGCGCCCCCGCCCCGCAGGTCCTCCGGGTCGGCGGACTCGCCATCGACGTGCAGCGCCGCGAGGCCGCGCTCGACGGCCGGTCGCTCGACCTGACCCGCCGTGAGTTCGACCTGCTGGCCTTCCTCGCCGCCCGGCCCGGCGTCGTCGTGCCGCGCAAGGAGATACTCGCCGAGGTCTGGCGCCAGACCTACGGCGGCGACCAGACCATCGACGTGCACCTGTCCTGGCTGCGCCGCAAACTCGGCGAGACCGCCTCCCGGCCCCGCTACCTGCACACCGTCCGCGGCGTCGGCGTGCGGCTGGAGGCCCCGAGCGGCACGGTCGCCGACCCGGTGGGCCGCCTGACATGACGCCCCCCGGCACCGGGCCGACCGGCGGGGACGCCACGGCCGCGGACACCTCACCCGCCACGAGACCCCGCTTCACCCGCTCGCTGCGCTGGGCCCTCGTCAAGGCCGCCGTCGCCGGCACCACGATGGTCGCGCTGGCCTTCCTCATCCCGCTCGGGCTGATGGTCCAGCAGACCGCCAGCGACCGCGCCTTCACCGCCGCCGAACGCCAGGCCGCGGCCCTCGGCCCGGCCCTCGCCATCACCACCGACCAGGACCCGATCGCCCGCGCCGTCGCCTCCACCGACGCCGGAGCGCACGACCGGATCGCCGTCCACCTGCCCTCCGGCGGCCTCGTCGGCGAGGGCCGGGCCGCCGCCGCCGACCTCGCCACCGCGGGCGGGGACCGCAGCGACGGCAGCGGACGGGCCTTCACCGTCCGGGTCGCCGGCGGCTTCGCCCTGCTCCAGCCGGTCGCCGTCGAGGGCGGCCGGATCGCCGTCGTCGAGGTGTACGTCGCCGAGGCCGACCTCAGCCGCGGCGTCGGCACCGCCTGGCTGGTGCTCTCGCTCGTCGCCCTCGCCCTGGTCGCGATCGCCGTCCTGGTCGCCGACCGGCTCGGCGCCCGGATCGTCGGCTCCGCCCGCCGCCTCGCCGGCGCCGCCCGCTCGCTCGGCGCCGGCAACCTCGCCGTCCGGGTGCCCGTCGACGACGCCCGCGCCAAGGGCGCCCCCGAGGAACTCCGCGAGGCCGGCCACGCCTTCAACGCGATGGCCGACCGGGTCGTCCACCTGCTCGCCGCCGAACGCGAACTGGCCGCCGACCTCTCGCACCGGCTGCGCACCCCGCTCACCGTGCTGCGGCTCAACGCCGCCTCGCTCGGCAACGGCGACGCCGCCGACGCCACCCGGCACGCGGTCGCCCAGCTGGAACGCGAGGTCGACCAGATCATCCGCTCCGCCCGGCGCGGCCGCGACGAGACCCCCGCCGTCCAACTCGGCTGCGACGCCGCCGAGGTGATCCGCGAACGGGTCGGCTTCTGGTCCGCGCTCGCCGAGGACGAGGGCCGGCCCTGGCAGCTCGCCGGCGCCGACGCACCCGTCCACGTCCCCGTGCAGCGCGGCGACCTCGCCGCCGCCGTCGACGCCCTGCTCGGCAACGTCTTCCGGCACACCGCCATGGGCACCGCCTTCTCCGTCGACGTGCTCGCCACCGAGAGCTCCGTCATCGTGCTGGTCGGCGACGCCGGACCGGGCTTCACCGACCCCGAGGCCGCCATCGAACGGGGCTCCGGCCACGGCGGCGAGGGCTCCACCGGCCTCGGCCTGGACATCGTCCGCAAGCTCACCGAGGCCACCGGCGGCGACCTCGCCCTCGGCCGGTCCGCCGGCCTCGGCGGCGCCGAGATCCGGCTGCGCCTGCAGACCCGCCCGTCCGGCGACACCCCGCGGGCCGGCCGGCGGCGGCGGGTACGGCCCGGCCGCCGCCGCACCGCCGGGGTCGAGTAGCGGACCGCGGGTGTGCCGTGGCCTGTCGGGCCGTGGGGCCCGGCCGCGCCCCACGAGGCCGGGGCCCTGGCCTTAAGAGCTCCCTAAGAGAGGCTCACCCCTTCCTGAGCAGCGGTTTCACGGGGTTTACGGGCCGGTAGCGTCGGCGGCGCCCGGGTCGGCCAGGACCCGGCCCGACCCCTCTCAGCGGAGGTACCCGACATGCCGAGCCAGCCCGTCCGACGCCAGGGCCACCGCCGTCGCAGCCGCAAGGGCGCCGTCCTCGGGGCCTCCGCGATCGCCACCGTGCTCGTCGCGGGCGGCGTGGCCGCCCTCGCCTCGTCCGCCAGCGCCGCCTCGCTCGGCGCCGTGTACAGCCGCACCAGCACCTGGGACAGCGGCTACACCGGCCAGTACGTGGTCAGCAACTCCACCTCCGCCGCGATCGACGGCTGGACGCTCAGCTTCGACCTGCCGGCCGGCGCCAAGATCTCCTCGCTGTGGAACGCCAGCTACACCGCCTCCGGCCAGCACGTCACCGTGAAGCCCGAGTCCTGGAACAAGCGGATCGAGGCCGGCCGCACCGTCGACGTCGGCTTCGTCGTCCAGGGCTCCGGCGGCGCCCAGGCCGAGCCCGGCCACTGCCTGATCAACGACGTGTCCTGCAGCACCGGCCCCGCCCCCACCCCCTCCGGCCGGCCCACCACCGCCACCCCGAAGCCGACCCCCAGCCCCACCGGCAGCACCACCAAGCCGACCGCCACCCCGACCCCCACCGCGACGAAGACCACCGCCTCGCCGACCCCCACCAGCACCGGCACCCCCGGCGGCGGCCGCTTCGCCCCCTACGTCGACACCTCGCTCTACCCGGCGTTCGACCTGGTCGGCACCGCCAAGGCCACCGGCGTGAAGCACTACACCCTCGCCTTCGTCGTCTCCGGCGGCGGCTGCACCCCGAAGTGGGGCGGCGTCAGCGACCTCAACACCGACGCGGTGGCCGCCCAGATCGGCGCGCTCCGCGCGGCCGGCGGCGACGTCCGGGTCTCCTTCGGCGGCGCCAACGGCAGCGAGCTCGCCACCGCCTGCTCCTCCGCCGGCGAGCTCGCCGCCGCCTACCAGAAGGCCGTCGACGCCTACGGCCTCACCAAGGTCGACTTCGACGTCGAGGGCGGCGCCCTCGCCAACACCGCCGCCAACACCCGGCGCGCCCAGGCGATCGCCCAGCTCCAGCGCACCGCCGCCGGCAAGGGCAAGGCCCTGGACGTCTCCTTCACCCTGCCGGCCCTGCCCAGCGGCCTGACCCAGGACGGCATCAACCTGGTCTCCAACGCCAAGGACAACGGCGTGCAGGTCGGCGCGGTCAACATCATGGCGATGGACTACGGCGACGGCGCCGCCCCCAACCCGCAGGGCCGCATGGGCAAGTTCGCCATCGACGCCGCCACCGCCACCCAGGCCCAGATCAAGGGCGTCCTCGGCCTCTCCGACAGCGCCGCCTGGGCCAAGACCGCCGTCACCCCGATGATCGGCGTCAACGACGTCGCCAGCGAGGTCTTCACCGTCGCCGACGCCACCCAGCTCGCCGAGTTCGCCAAGACCAAGCACCTCGCCTGGCTGGCCATGTGGTCCGGCACCCGCGACAAGGCCTGCCCCGGCGGCGCCAAGGCCTTCGCCGACGCCACCTGCAGCAGCATCGACCAGCAGCCGCTCGCCTTCACCCGCGCCTTCGGCGCCTACACCGGCTGACCGACCCCGCGACCGCGCGCGGCGCCCGTCCGCCCGCACGCAGGCCGCGGAACACGGCGGCACCCTCCGGAGCACGGGGCCGGAGGGCGCCGCCCTGTCTCCGTCCCGCCGCCCCGCCGGCCGCTGCTCCGACCTGTGGAGCGGCGGCCGTCCGCCGTCGTGGCCTGGGGGTCCGCGGGACGCGTCGGGTAGTGTCGCAGCTGGTTCACCGGCGGACGGAGCGGAATGTGACAGCGGTGCGCGAGGCCGACCGGACGGCCGACCGGCAGCCCGAACAGCAGTCCCGGCCCACCCCGGACACCGGACGCCGACAGCTCCGGAACCCGCTCCGGGCCCCGCTGCAGGCCCTCCGCGCGGCCCCGCGCGGCCCGCTCACCGCGGCCGCCGCCCTCGCCGTGGTCTCGCTGCTCGCCTACGCCACCGTCCGGCACTTCGTCGGCACCTCGATGGTCGACATGATCGTCTACCGGGCGGAGGGCGCCGCCGTCGCCGACGGCCACGACCTCTACGCGCTGCGGGTCACCGAGTGGAACCTGCCCGCCACCTATCCGCCGTTCGCCGCGATGCTCTTCGTGCCGACCACCTGGTTCGGCATCGGCGTCCTCCGGGTCGCGATCACCGCCGGCAACGTCGTCCTGCTCGGCGTCCTCGCCCACCTCTCCTTCAAGCTCGTCGGCTGGCCCCGCCGGGAGGTGCGCCCGATCGGCATCCTGCTGGTCACCGGCCTCGGCGTCTGGCTCGAACCGGTCTTCACCACCCTGCGCTACGGCCAGATCAACCTCGTCCTGGCCTGCCTGATCCTCTGGGACCTCAACCGCCCCGACAGCCGCGGCACGGCCGCCGCCGGACCGCTGCACCGCCTCCCCAAGGGCGTCGCCATCGGCATCGCCGCCGGCATCAAGCTCACCCCCGGCCTCTTCGCCGTCTACCTGATGATCACCGGCCGCGTCCGGGCCTCCCTCACCGCCGGCCTCACCTTCCTCGGCACCTTCGCCCTCGGCGCCCTGCTGCTCCCCGACGCCACCTGGGGCTTCTGGACGAAGTACCTCTACGACTCCAGCCGCGTCGGCAAGACCGAGATCGTCGACAACCAGTCCGTCCGCGGCGCCGTCGCCCGGCTGCTGCACACCGCCGACCCCGGCACCCTGGCCACCCTCGCCGGTGCCACCGTCGCCGTCGCCGGACTCGCCACCGCCGCCTGGGCCCACCGCAGCGCCCGCTGGCTGCCCCGCGGCGAGGCCTGGGGCATCTGCTGCGCCGCGGTCACCGCCGTCCTCATCTCGCCGATCAGCTGGACCCACCACTGGGTCTGGTGCGTCCCGGTGCTCGTCCTGCTCGCCGCCGAGGCCGCCCACGAACGCTCCCGGCCGGTCGCCGTCCGGCGGCTCCGGTGGCGGCCGATCTTCGGCGCGACGCTGCTCGCCTTCCTCTCCTTCGCCATGTGGGTCGTCCCGCACAAGGGCGACCTCGACCAGCACCTCGCGCCGCTCGCCCAGATCCCCGCCGCGGTCTACCCGCTGGTCGGCGTCGGCTTCCTGGCCGCTGCCGCCGCCCGGGTCGCGGCGCGCCGCCGCGCCGCCGGGGAGCCGCTGCTGCGACTGCCCGAACAGCGCCCCGGCTCCTGGGCCGACGGCCGCCGCTCCGAGGGGCGCGTCCGCGCCTAGGGCGCGACTTCACAGGCGTACGGATGCCTCACAGGGGCCTCCTGGGGGCGCGTGGGGGCACCTGACTGCCCGCGGCCTCCGAAGACCGGCTCCAGGGCCTCCCGCACGGACGTACGGCGTCGGCACGCCCCCGCGGCGTGCCGTGGCCGTCCGGACCGTCCCGCTCGTCCCGTCCGATCGGTGGCCGTACCCGGCGAGCGGTCGGCGGCGCCCCACCGGCACGCCGCAGGGCCCGGCACGCCGCAGGGCCCGTTCACCCGGGCGTGAAGCCCAGCGGCCGGGTGACCGTTCACCCGGGCGTGGGGCCGCTCGCGCCCGCCGTTCACGCCAGCAGCTCGGCCAGGCAGTGGTCCATGTCCAGGGCCGCCAGCTCACCGCCCGGCGGAACCAGCCGGTGCGCCCGCTCCAGCCACCCGGCCACCGGTGCCAGCGGCGCCTCCAGCAGCGCGTCCCCCGCCGGGGAGCTCAGCGCCAGGCACAGCACCCCGCGCCGCCCCGACCGCTTCGGCCAGATCCGGACGTCGCCCTGCCCGCACGGCCGGAACGTCCCCTCCACCAGCAGCTCCCGTGCGAACACCCAGGTCACCGGGTTGCCCGTGTCCAGGTGGAAGGTCACGTGCACCGCCAGCGGGTCGTGGCTGCCGTACGACAGCCGGGCCGGCACCGGAACGCTGCGCTCCGGCGACAGCACCAGCTCGACGTCCAGCTCCAGTTCCACCACGCTCGGGGTCTGCTCCATGGCCGGATCCTCTCCGCTCGACCGGGCCGCCGTTCGGCCCCTCGGGAGAGGAGAGCGGCCCGCCCGCGCGCTCTTACACGGGTTCGGGAAGGAGTGTTTTTCCGGAGAACCCACGGGAAGGGCGGGGCGGAAGTACTACCCTTTGTGACTGCCTGGCGACTGTCCGCCTGCGCTCCAAGCGTCATCGGCGCTGCCACGAAAGAAGAACCGCATGACGGACCGACCCAACGGCGGCGCTGCGGACACCGCCGTCGGCCCCATGCCGGGCTACTACCCGGACCCGTCCATCCCGGGTTTCGTCCGTTACTGGGGTGGCACCGGGTGGGTCCCCGGCACCACCCGCCCCGCGCCCGCCGAGGGCGAGGTGCTGGAGCCGCCTCGCATCGTCAGCCGGCAGACCCCGCCGCTCGTCCCGCCGACCGCCGCCCCGCCCGTCGCCGTGCCGGCCTCCGCTCCGTCGGCCGCCCCGGGCGCTTCCGCGGGCGCTGCACCGGCCGTGCCGTCACCGGCCGGGCCTCCGGACGCCGAGTCCGGGTCCGCGTCCAGCGGGTCCGGTTCCGGTTCCGGATCCGCCGAGTCCGGGTCCGGGGCCGCGTTCGCGTCCGCCGAGCCTGCAGGGGCCGAGCCCGCACCAGGTGAACCCGCACCGGCCGGGGTGCCGGCACCGGCGATGCCGTCGCTGCCGGACTGGCCGTCCCCGCCGCTCTCCGACTCGGACACGCAGACCGGGCCGGTGTACTTCGACGAGACGTCCGCCGGGGCCTCGTTCGTGATGGCCGCCCACGCCGAGGTCGAGCTGCGCCCCCGCGCGGACGTCGCACCGGTGCGGGCCGGGCAGCCCGCCCTGCGCCACGTTCCGCCGACCCTGGTGCCCCCGCCGGCCGCGGTCGTCGTCCCGTCCGCCCGCTCGGCTCCGCCCGAGGCCCTGCCCGAGACCCTGACCCCGGCGGCGCAGCCGTCCGCCGCGCAGGAGGCGGAGGAGCGGATCCCCGCGGCGCGGTCCGGCGGGTCCGGGTGGCAGGCCGATCCGAGGGCGCAGCGCGGCCTGCTGGAGACCGGTGCGGCCCCGCGCTGGGTGTCCTGGGGCGTGCTGCCGACCGGCGCGGAGGTTGAGCTCGGCGAGGTCGAGCACGCGGCCGCGCCCCCGTCCTTCCCGGCGCCGGCCCCCGTCCGGGCCCCCCAGGCCCTCCAGGCGGCACCCGGCGCGGTCGCCGCCCCCGAGGCCGAGGCGGCCGAGGCGCAGGCCGCGGAGAACTCCGCGGTGCACTCTGCGGCGCCCGAGCCGGTGGTGGCGGAGGAGGAGCCGGAGGCGCCGCCGACACCCGAGGCGACGGTCGAGGCCGAACCCGACGTGCCCGCCGTGACCGAGCCTGCTCCCGCGGAGCCTGTCGCGGCCGAGGCGGTGCCTGCGGTGGAGGCGTTGTCGGAGGTCCCGTCCGTCGAGCCTGCGCGTACGGTCTCCGAACCGGCTCGGCGTGAGGAGCGGGTGCCGAGGGAGGCGTCCGCCACGGCGCTCCGGCCGGAGACTGCCCGGTCGGCGGCTCCGCAGCGCGCGGCGTCCCGTTCCCCGGAGCCCGGCGCCGGCGCGGCGGCCGCCCCGCGGGTGGCCGAGCGGCCCGCAGCGGCCCGCCGTCCGTCGACACAGATGTCGTCCGCACCGGCCCCGTCGGGGCAGGCCCCGTCCGGTCGGCGTGCTGCCGAGCAGCGCCCCGCCGAGCAGCGCCCGGCCGCGGCGGCACGCAAGGGGGCCCCGAAGCAGGCGACGAAGCAGGCATCGAAGCAGGCGCCGAAGCCGGCCGCGCTGCAGTCCGCCGGGCTCGGCCGCCGGCTGGCCGCGCGGATCGTAGACTCCCTGCTGGTCCTGGTGGTGGCGGCCGCGGCCGGGGTGCCGCTCGGCACGGAGGCCGTCGCGCACGTCCGGGAGAAGCTCGACCAGGCGCGGGCGGCCTCCGCGCTGGCGGGCCACGAGGTGCGGGTCTGGCTGGTCGACGGCGTCGTCCTGGGCAAGGCGGGCGTCCTGATCGGCGTCCTGGTGGTGTTCGGCGTGCTGTACGAGGTGCTGCCGACGGCCCGGACCGGCCAGACCTTCGGCAAGCGGCTCGTCCGGATCCGGGTGGTCGACGCCCGAGGGGGCGGCAGCGGGCGGCGCACACCGCCCTCGTTCGGCCGATCGCTGGTGCGATGGGCCGTCAGGCAGCTGTCCGTGCTGATGCCGGTCGGCCTGCTCTGGCCGCTGTTCGACCGGCGGGCCCGCCGCGGATGGCAGGACCGGGCGGCCGCCACCCGCGTGGTGAAGGGCTGATCGGACGTCACCGCAGGGCGCGCCGTCGGCACGCTGTCGGCGCCTCTCCGGGCGGTCGTGAGCCGTTCGGCAACCCCGCCAAAACGTACCGGATATGCCGATTCCGCGGCATATCCGATGTTCTACTCGGTGCATGAGCACCAATGACCCCTCAGGCCAGGAGCCGGAAGGGGGCGGCAAGCCCTCCTTCGACAAGCAGCCCCCGCAGGAGGGCACGCCGTCGGGTGCGCCGTCCGACCCGTACGGTGCGCCGCCGCCTCCGCCGCCGACGGGCAGCCCGTACGACACCCCCGGCGACTTCACCGGGACCTACGGTGCCCCGCCGCCCGGCTTCGGGACGGGACCCGGCCACGGGGCGGCACCGCCGCCGACCCCCGGTACGGCGCCCGGTGCCGGTCCGGTGCCCGGGATGCCGCCGCTCGGCGCCTGGCCCAACCGGATCGTCGCCACCCTGGTGGACTTCGTCCTGGTCGAGGCGGTCGCCGTGGCGCTGGTGGTCCCGTTCGCCAGCTTCGGCAAGCAGGACGGCTGGGTCGGTGCGACCTGGCTCGGCTACCTGCTCTGGCTGGTCTACGGCGGCCTGATGCTCGGCCGGGACGGCCAGACGTTCGGCAAGAAGCTGATGAAGGTCCGGGTCGCCATGCTCGCCGACGGGAGCGTGCCCGGCCCGGCGGCCGCCTGGACCCGGGCCGCGGTGTTCATCGTCCCCGCGCTGATCTGCTGCGGCGGACTCTGGTGGCCGATCGACGGCCTGTTCGGCGTCTTCGACAAGCCGTACCGGCAGTGCATCCACGACAAGGCGGCGAAGACGGTGGTGGTCTCCACCGCGGTCTGACGCCCACCTTACCGAGCCGGTCCGGCCAGTCCGGGCAGAGCCGGTGGAACGATCCGCGGGCCACCGCCGGGGTCAGGACCGGCCGCGGCCCGCGGAGGCAGGTGCGGTGCGGAGGCAGGTGCGGTACGGCGGACGGTCAGGACCGGCCCGCGTACTCCGGCCGGGGCCCGGGCACCGTCGCCGCCTCCCGGGCCGGCTCCGCGCCGGCCGGCACACCGCGGTCGGTGCGCCGCTGCGCGGAGAGCGTCATCAACAGCGCCGTTGCGAGCGTTCCCAGTGCCACGGCGAAGGCCACCAGCACCGCGACCTCGAACACGCCCGTGGACCCGGAGACCGCCAACAGGGCGACGGCCGATACGACGACGGTGAAGGTGCCGGTGCAGATCTGAGGGAGCGTCGGACGCGGCATGGCGGTCAGTCCTTCATGCGGAGTCGGTGGGGGAGCCCGGTCGGGGGCCAGGTCGGGGCTCAGGTCAGTGTCGGGGCAGTGCCTGGTCGATGGGCCCCGGAGAGGGCCCTTCGGAGGTCTACCCAGCACGGCGGACCTCTACGTCCAGCGTAATCCCGCATATGCCGGGCATGAGGGGCGCACGGGTTCACGACCGGCCGCCCCCGATGCCACGGCGCTGCGCCCCTGCCCGGCCGGGGTCGGTACGGTGATCGTCGGAACACCGTCATGACACTTGGGGGAGATTGTGAGCGTTCCCGCCGACTGGCCGGTCGAGGAGGCCGAGGCACTCGCCGTCCAGAAGCGCCTGAGGCCGCTGGTGTCCGCGACCGGACCCGCGCCCGCGGTGGGTTCGCTGGTGGCGGGCGTGGACGTGGCCTACGACGACGAGCGGGACGTGGTCGCCGCGGCAGCCGTCCTGCTCGACTACGGCACGCTGGAGGTCGTCGACGAGTCCACCGCCGTCGGCCCGGTCGCCTTCCCCTACCTCCCCGGCCTGCTGGCGTTCCGTGAACTCCCGGCCGTACTGGAGGCGCTCGCCGCCCTGCAGCACGAGCCCGACCTCGTGGTCTGCGACGGGTACGGGCTCGCCCACCCCCGCCGCCTCGGCCTGGCCAGCCACCTCGGCGTCCACACCGGACTGCGGACCATCGGCGTCGCCAAGACCCCGTTCACGTTCACCCACCAGGCGCCCGGCCCCGAACGCGGCGCCTGGTCGCCGCTGATGGACGCCGGCGAAGAGGTCGGCCGGGCCGTCCGCACCCGGCAGGGCGTCAAGCCGGTCTTCGTCTCCGTCGGCCACCGCATCGGCCTGGCCGAAGCGGTGGAGACCACGCTCGCCCTCACCCCTTCCTTCCGCCTCCCCGAGACCACCCGGCGCGCCGACTCGCTCTGCCGCCGCGCGCTGGCGGCCGCCGTCGCCTGACGGGCCGACAGTTCACGGACCCGGCCCAGCCGCAGGTCAGCCGGGAGGCCCGGCCCGGCCAGTGAGGGGTTGGTTTTGGCCCGACGTGGCATGTGTTAGACATAAGGGTCAAGACCCGGGTCATGACGCCAGGAAGTACGGGGGAGGCACGAAAGACGTGAGCACGGGGAGCGGTTCCGGCTACCGCGTGGAAGTGGACAACCTGCGCGCCTTCGCGTCGCAGGTACGGGGACTGTTGGGCGAGTTCGAGTCCGCCGCGGGCGGCTCCCGGGTGCACAGCCAGAGCGGGGTCAGCCGCAGCGCATTCGGCACCTTCTCCGAGGCCGAGGCGCTGCACGCCAAGTATCAGGACATGCGGGACAGCCTGCGCGAGGTCCTCGATGCGCTTCAGCAGGCAATCGAGGAAGCCCAGCACAAGGCTGAACTGACAGCACGGAACTACGAGGAGCAGGAGCACGAGACCTCCCACGCCCTCAAGGTCAACTCCGACGGCTGGTCCGTGGGCAGCACTGCTGCGCCCGTTACCGCGGCCTACCGGTCGAACAGCGCCGCCGGTCCTGCGGTGGGCCCGAAGGGTCCCGCGGGGAGTTCACCGGCAGGTAGCGGGGACCCGCAACCGTCGTGGTAGTGAACGATGTCCTGAACAGGGACAGTCAGCTTGAGGCCGATTTCGGGACGGGGACGGAAGGCGTCCGAGCATGAGCGGATACACGAACTTCAACGGCTACAGCCACGGTGACATGCGCGGCATGGTCCAGTCGATGGACTCCGGCGGCGTCATGGCGGCCAGCGACCCCTGGCGCAAGGCCGCCGACACGCTCAAGCAGATCCGCACGGCGCTGAACACCGCCTCGGCGGACGCCACCTCCTCGTGGGAGGGCGCGACCAGCGACGCCTTCTACGCGAAGATGAGCAGGCTCGCGAATGCCGTCAATAACGCCGCAGCCTATGCCAATGACGCGGCACAGACCATGCAGATGATGTCCGAGGCGATCGACACCGCCAAGCGGGACATGCCCGAGGAGCCGAGCTTCTGGGACAAGGCCGGCGACGCGCTCAGCGACACCGCCAAGTCGACCGTCGGCGTTGACGACGAGGACACCAGGACCGCCGTCACCGACGAGAAGAAGGCCCAGGCGGTCGCGGTCATGGAGACGCTTGCGGCCAAGTACCGCACGGCGACAGCGAATCTGAAGCCGCCCAACCGTATCGGTCGAGAGGACATCGAGGACCTTCAACCGCCGGACTCGTCCGCAGCGTCGGCCATCAGCGGCCTGCTGGTCGGTGGCGGCCTCGGTCTCACCGGCGGCTCCGGCTCGGGCACCGGTTCGGGCTCCTCCACGACCCGCCGGTCCTCCTCGACGGCCTCGCCGCAGTCGCCGAAGACCTCCACGGCCCGCATCACCGACAGCGGCATCAGCGGCGGTACCGCGAACCCCACCCCCAAGCCCAAGACGCCGACGCCTGTTGGACCGGGCACCGGTATCGACGGTGCCACGGTGACCAACCGGCCGCCCACCACGAGCGGCCCCGGCACCGGTCCCGGTCACACCGGCCCGGGCGGCGGTGGCGGGGGCCAGCACGGGGGCGGCGGCGTCTTCGACACCGGTCTGGGTGGTGGTGGCGGTCGCGGCGGTACTGGTGGCACCGGCGGCACGGGTCTCGGCCGCGGTGGATCCGGTGGGACCGGAGGCAGCCTCGGCCGTGGCGGTAACGCCTTCGGTTCGGGTGGCATGGGCGGCGGCAACGGCCTCGGCTCGGGCGCCGGTGGTCGGTCGGCCGGTGGCGGCGCGGGCGGAAGCCTTTCGCGTCGCGGTGGCGGCGTGGTCGGCGAGCCCGGGGCGGGCGGCGCCGGACGCGGCTCCTTCACTGAGGGCGGATCGGGCCTCGGGCGCAACCGCCCGGGACAGGGCGCTGCCGGAGCGGGTGGCCAGGGCCACGGGATGCCCGGCTCGCAGGCCGGCAAGAAGAAGGACAAGAAGGACGACAAGCGGCGTCCCGACTACCTCGTCGAGGACGAGGAGACCTGGGCGTCGGGGGAGCGGGTCAACCCCGACGTGGTGGAATGATCCCCAGCACCCTCAGGTGCACCCACAGCTGATCGGGCGTCTCGTCGCTGCTCCCGCGACGAGACGCCCACCGGACGGATGAGGTGACGACGGCTTGACGACCAACCGACCGATGCGGGGTATGGCCGTGCTTGCTGCGGGCGCCCTGGTGTGGGGAATCGGTGCCGCACCGGCGAGCGCGGACACCGTTCGCGACGGCCAGTGGCCACTGAACAACTACCACGCCACGAAGGATGTCTGGCCGATCAGCCAGGGGGAAGGCGTCACCGTAGCCGTCATCGACAGCGGAGTCGCCGAACACCAGGACCTTTCGGGTCAGGTGCTTCCTGGCACGGACTGCTCCGGTGAAGGTTTGGACTACAAGACCGACAAGGTCGGTCATGGAACGGCCATGGCCAGCCTGATTGCCGGGCACGGCCACGGAGATCAGGCCGGGGTCATGGGCCTGGCGCCGAAGGCCAAGATCCTGCCGGTTCGGATTGGAACCTTCGACGTCGACAGCGGAAGCATGGTGTCCGGCAACCTGGCTGAGTGCCTGAGGTATGCCGTTGATCACGGTGCACGGGTCATCAACATGTCGATCTCCGGTTCGAGTGCTGAGGCTGGGGTCCGAGATGCCGTCAAGTACGCCGTCGAAAAAGACGTAGTGGTGGTCGCATCTGCGGGTAACACGGGTGGAGACCATCCTGTTGAGTACCCGAGCGCGTTCCCCGGCGTGGTGTCGGTCGGTGCCGTGGATCAGCAGGGCAACATCTGGTCCAAGTCGAACAGCGGTCCCGAGGTGACCCTGGCCGCACCCGGCGTGGACATCTACAGTGCGACCGCCAAGTCGTCCTCCAGCTACGGCAAGGGCAACGGCACCTCCGGCGCGGCCGCCTACGTCTCCGCCATCGCCGCGCTCGTCCGCTCGAAGTACCCGAACCTCTCGGCGGGCCAGGTCATCAACCGGATGATCAAGTCGGCTATCGCTCCTCCGGACAAGTCGCCCGTCCCGAACAGCAAGTACGGCTACGGCATCGCCTCCGCCAAGGGCGCGCTCGCGCCGAACCCTGCGGTCGACAACGGGCCGAAGGAGAACCCGCTGCTCACCCGGGTGGAGTCGCAGGCGGACCCGTCGGGCAAGCCGTCCTCCGCGGCGTCCAAGCCGGCCCCGGGCAACAGCACGGCACCCGGTGACAGCTCCGCCGCGAAGGAGGACGGCGGCATCCCGGTGTACGTGCTGGCCATCGTCGGTGTCCTGGCGCTGGTGGTGATCGGCGGCGTGATCGTGCTGGTCCGGCGGTCGCGCGGCAACGGCAGCGGCGGTGGCGGCAACGGTGGAGGCGGTGGTGGCTTCGTGCCGCCGACCCCGCCGCCGTACGGTCCGGGTGCTCAGCAGTTCCCGCCGCAGCAGCAGGCGCCGTACGCCGGTCAGGGGCAGCCCCAGCAGTCCTCGTACGTGGGCCAGGGCAACGGCCAGCCGCAGCAGTTCGGCTCCTCGCAGCCGTACCAGCAGTACCCGCCGCAGCAGCCTCCGGCGGGCGGTAGCCCCTACAGCTGACACGCCTACGAACGGCGGAAGGTTCGCAGGTCACGACGGCCCTTCGGGTACTGGTGGACTACTTGTCCCCAGTACCCGAAGGGCCGTCCGATGTTCAAGAAGCTCTGCGCCGTTCTCGCGCTCGCCGCTGCCGCCACCGTGTTCGCCGCTCCGGCGCCCGCGTTCGCGGACGGGCCCAAGACGCCCGAGGAGGCGGCGGTCTGCGAGGCGATGCTGTCGTCGGTGTTCCCCGGTCTCGGGCAGGCTGCGATCGACGCGATCTGTGCGGTCCAGGACGACGACACCACCACCGGCTGAACAGCCGGGGTTTCCACAATCGTTGATTACGGACGGCTGTCGCCGCACTAGGCTCGCGGCCGTGGATTGTTACACATGTGTTCGCACAGGAGACCCGGAAGGCCTGCCTCCGCGCGAGTCGATCGCCGGGGACGAGCACTGGCGGGTCGCCCACGCCTTCGGTTCCGCGCTGCCGGGGTGGCTCGTCCTGCTGCCCCGGCGGCACGTCACGGCGGTCGCCGAGCTGACCGACGCGGAGGCCGCCGGCCTCGGTACCTGGCAGGTCCGGCTCTCCAGGGCGCTCGCCGAGGTGACGGGCTGCGCGAAGACGTACGTCGCGCAGTTCGCCGAGGCGGAGGGCTTCGCCCACGTGCACTTCCACGTCGTGCCGCGCAGCCCCGACCAGCCGGAGGAACTGCGCGGGCCGCGGGTGTTCGGTCTGCTCGGCAAGGACGCCGCCGCCGCGGTCGGCCCGGAGGAGATGGACCGGCTGGCAGTCCGGCTCCGGGCAGCGTTGGCGGCGGGCTGACGCAGCCGGTAGGCCGTCCGGCTCCGGCTCGTGCCCGGTTCCCGTTTCGGCCTCGGCCTCGGCCTCGGCTTCGGCTTCGGCTTCGGCTCAGAGCCTGCGGTACATCACCAGCAGGTCGACGTAGCCGAGTTCGGCGTGCAGGAAGCCTTCGGGGACGGTGCCGACGGTCTCGAAGCCCAGGGACTTCCACAGCGCCACGGCCCGGTGGTTGGTGGCGACGACGGCGTTGTACTGGATCGCCCGGTAGCCGTCGGCGTGGGCCTGGGCGATGACGTGCTCGCCGAGGGCGCGGCCCACTCCGCGCCGGGCGTGGCGCGGGTCGACCATGAAGCCCGCGTTGGCGATGTGCGAGCCGGGGCCGCCCTGGTTCGGGTGGGTCTCCGCGGTGCCGAGGACAGTGCCGTCGGCGTCCACGGCGACCACCGTCCGGCCCGGTGGCTGCTTGAGCCACATGTCGCGGGCGTCGGCCTCGGAGATGTCCCGGGGCCAGGTGTAGGTGTCGCCCGCCGCGACGATGTCGCGGAGGAACGGCCAGATCGCGGGCCAGTCGGCCGGGGTGGCCGCACGGATGGTCATGCCGGCGGGGGTGGCCGGTGGGTCGTGTGCGGTCTGCGCCGTGGTCGTGGTCGTGGTCGTGCCGTGCTCGGTCATACCAGCTCCTTCGAGAACCAGAGCTCGGCGTACGGGTCGTCGCCGTAGGGGTCGGTCGGGCGGTAGCCGAGGCAGGTGTACAACGCGATCGCCTCGGTCAGGTCGCGGCGGGTGTTGAGCAGCATCCGCCTCACCCCGCGGGCCCGTGCGACCTCCTCGGCGGCGGTGACCAGACGCCGTCCGGCGCCGCCGCGGCGGGCGGGCCGGGTGACGAACACGCGTGTCAGCTCCCCGGTGTCCGCCGCGAGCCAGCGGACTCCCGCGCAGGCCACCGGTGCCCCGCCGGCCCTGGCGACCAGGAAGACTCCGCGGTCGCCGAGCAGGTCGGCGCCGTCGCCGGCCTCGTGGGCGATCTCCGCCTCCTCGGCGGGCCGGCCGTAGTAGCGGCTGATCAGCTCGTCCAGGTAGGCGTGCAGCACCGTGCGGGCGTCGGGATCGTCGACCGGCGCGGGAGCGATGGACCAGGTATCGGGGGCAGCGACGTTCACTTCGTCATTCTCGGCGGACGCCCTCGGCCGCGCGCAACGCATTTTCGGGCCTCGGCCGTCCGCTGCCCGCCGCCTGCTGCCCCTGGGCCGTCCGGCGGTACGGGCCGGGGGCGGACCAGCGGGATCACTCGAAGGTATGAAGGATCTCCGGAACAGCCGAGTTATCCACAGGCTGGGGGCGGATCACGTCGGGGCCGTCCGGATCGTGCTGCCATTGGGGCCATGAACGAGGACCTCCTGATGCCCCGCATCCCCGGCATTCGCCGTTCCCGTCGCCCGGTCCGACGTGCGGTCACCGGCCCGTCCGGCCCGCTGGTCGAGCCCGGCAGGCCGCACCGGGCGCCGGTCTGCTCACGGTGGGTCTGCTCGCCGTGGCGGGCCTGCCGGGCCGCCGCCGGAACGGCCGGCGCGAGGCCGGCCCGCGATATCCGGCCGCCGCCGCGCGCCGCCGTGCACCGCCGCCCGAGGAGTGCGCCCTCGCGCTCCGTACCGACCCGGTGACCTGCGGAGAGGGCCAGGTGGCAGCATCTTGGCGGTGGCTGGCGTTCCCGCCACTGGTGGCGCGGGAACGGCCGACGGCATCCTGGACGCATGATCACTCCTGACACCAAGGACTGGACCTGGGTCCTCGAGCGCTCCTGCGACGACTGCGGCCTGGACACCCCGGCCGTCGTCCGCGAGGACGTGCCGGGCATGGTGCGCGCCAACGCCGCCGAGTGGCAGCGGCTGCTCGCGGACGACCCGGCCGAGCTGCGGTGCCGTCCGCAGCCCGACGTCTGGTCCACGCTGGAGTACGCCTGCCACGTCCGGGACGTCTTCCGGCTCTTCGACCGGCGGCTCGTGCTGATGCTCACCGAGGAGGCCCCGGCCTTCGCCAACTGGGACCAGGACGCGACGGCGGTCGCCGAGCGCTACGCCGAGCAGGACCCGACCACCGTGAGCGCGGACCTGGCCGCCGCGGCCGAGCAGTTGGCGCAGTCCTTCGCCGGGGTGTCCGGCGAGCAGTGGCAGCGCACCGGTCTGCGGAGCGACGGTGCGCGGTTCACCGTGGACAGCTTCTCGCACTACCTGATCCACGACCCGGTGCACCACCTGTACGACGTCACCGGCGTCCGCCTCTGACCCGTGCCGGACCCGCTCCGGCCGCAGGGCCGGTCCTGCCGCAGGGCCGACCCTGCCGCCGCCTGCGGCAGGGCCGGGCCCCACGGGCCTGCCCACCGCCTCCTGAGGCAGGCGCACGACTTCCCGTCCGGGCTGCAGTCCCAGGCCGCCGGGCCACTGCCTCAGGCCGCCGGGCCACTGCCTCAGGCCGCCGGGCCACTGTCTCAGGCCGCTGTCCAGCCCGGTTCGGCGGGCCAGGCGGGCAGCCCGTGCGGGGCGGCCTCGGCGAGCAGTTCCACCGGGCCGGTGCCGCTCCGGACGGCGAGCACGAACCGGTGCCGGTCGCCGATCCGCCGTGGCTCGAAGGCGACGTGGACGAACGGCGCCGTGGGAGAGGAGGAGGCGGCCAGCCGCGCCAACTCGTCCTCCACCCGCGCCCATTCCTCCGCGGGGACGTACTGGCGCATGACGGAGTGCCAGACCACGGTGAGCATGCCCTCGGCCACCTCGGCACCGGCCAGGAAGTCGGCGGCGCCCATGGCCTCGACCCGGGTGGGCACCTCCGCCGCCAGCCGGAGCGCACCCTTCAGCCGGGCCGTGCGGGCCGGCTGGTCGGGCCACAGGTAGGCGCGGAGGGCCAGCGAGCCTTCCGCCGAGCGCGGGTCGATCGGAGCGAGGTCGCAGCCTCGGCGTTCGGCGAAGGCCAACGGCTCGGCCCGGGCGGGCAGCCAGGACGGCGGTGTGCCGCGCCAGGCGTCCGGCAGCTGGACCGGCGAATCGGCGGGCCCGCAGGAGTAGCCGGGGGAGGAGCAGTGGAAGCGGTCGGCCAACTGGTTGAGACCGGCGCTCGACCCCAGTTCGATCAGCCGGATCGGCAGGCGGCGCTCGCCCAGGGTGTGCAGCAGACCGGCGATCAGCAGGTTCGAGCGGCCGACCTCGTTGGTCTGCGGCGGCCGGGTCAGCCAGTCCCGTACCCACGGCAGGTTGTCGGCGACGGCCTGCCGGAATGCGGGCCAGGCGGTGTCGGGCCGCGCGGGGTCGACGCTGCCGCCGGCGCTCGGGTAGTGGGCGGCGAGCTCCGGGGCCCGGCCGGTGAGGACCAGGGCGTGCACGCCGCCCAGCAGCCGCAGTGCCACGGCCTGCGGCCCGGCGTCGTCCTCGTGGCCGGCGACGGCCGCCGCACAGGGCCCGCCCTCGCGGACGTCGGCCGCAGCGGCGTGCAGCAGGGCGGCGTAGAGCGGGGAGCCGAGTTCGGCGCAGGCGACGGCCTGCTGTTCGAACACGGCGACGGTGTGCTCGATGGACACGTGGGTTCTCCGTCCGGTCGACTGGAGATCATCATTCGCCCGCGCGGTACCGTCCGGCAGTAGGGCGTGCGGTGATTCGGATCACCGGTTTCCCGTGACCCGGGTCACCACTCCTGGGGCATGCGGCGCAGGGCGTGGCGGAGCTGCCCGGCGACGCTGGCGGTCTCCGCACCCACCACGTCGGCGATCTCGGGTGCGGCCAGGCCCACCACGTAGTGCAGGATCGCGAGGTCCTCGTCGGCCGGCGCCGGGCGGTGCTCGGCGAGCGGCTCGCTGTTCGGGCGTTCGCACTCCGCGACCGTGCTCCGCAGGATCTGCCAGGCGATGGCGGTGGGGTTGGAGCTGCCCAGGACCTCGGGCCACACCTGGGCGAGCGTGCAGAACGCCTGGTCGACCACCCGGCCGGCCGCGGTCGGCTCGTGGAACCAGACCTTGGCGTAACTCAGGTAGCGGGGGCGGTGCAGTTCGCAGAACGCCGCGAACTCCAGGGGCATGGCTGCCAGACCGGTGTCGGCGGCGGGGCTGATCGATACCATGGCAGGGACATGACGATCAGTCACATCAGCCTCTCGATCTGGTCGCGTCGGAAGGGTAGCCCGGTGCTCACTCTAGGCCCTCGCGCGGCCGCTTTGGGTGACAAGCCCCGTCGGGGAGAGCGGGAACCGGCCTGAGCTCGCTGCGATATGACGGCCAATCAGCCAACCTGTCGGGGCCTCCGGCAGGTGCGAGGGTATCGCACCTGGTCACGGAGGGTACGGCGGTGATGGCTGCAGCGGTGTCGATGTGCGACCGTGGGGCGCATGACGGATCCGGCGCATCCATCCGATCACCCGCACCCCCCGCGGACCGCACCCGGCGGAGACCCGCACTCCCGGGGTCCGCACGGCCGGGATCCGCGCACCCGGGCGCCGCGCGACCCCGCCGAGCGCCTCTCGGACGCGCATGTGGACGGCGCGCGCCCCCAGGGCGCCGTCCCCCACGGCACCCGCCTCCGGGACCGTCCGGTCCACCACGTCCACCCCCACGAGCCGCACCGGCCCATCCAGCCCAACCAGTCCCACGAGCGCCCCTGCCACGACGCACACGACACGAACGACGAACGCGACGAACACGTCCTGCGCGACGTGCACGACGAACACGAGCACCGTCACTGCCACCGCACCCACGGCCGCGGCGCCCCCGCCCGACTCGGCCACCTGCTCCGCCCGCACACCCACCATGCCTCCGAGAAGGTCGACGAGGCCGTGGAGACCTCCGCCGACGGGCTGCGGACCCTGTGGATCTCGCTCCTCGTCCTCGCCCTCACCGCCGTCCTGCAGGCGGGTGTGGTGGTGCTCTCGGACTCGGTCGCGCTGCTCGGCGACACCGTGCACGACGCGGCCGACGCGCTCACCGCCGTCCCGCTCGCCATCGCCTTCCTGCTCGGCCGTCGCGCCGCCACCCGCAGCTTCACGTACGGCTACGGACGGGCGGAGGACCTCGCAGGGGTGGCCGTGGTGGCCACCGTCGCGGCGTCCGCCGTGCTGGCCGCCGTGACCGCCGTCGACCGGCTGCTCCACCCGCAACAGGTGGGCCACGTCTGGGCGGTGGCGGCTGCGGCGGTGGTGGGCTGCCTGGGCAACGAGTGGGTGGCACGTTACCGCATCCGCACCGGGCGCCGGATCGGTTCGGCCGCGCTGGTCGCGGACGGCGTCCACGCGCGCGCCGACGGGCTCACCTCGCTGGCCGTCCTGCTCGGTGCGGGGGGCTCGGCGCTGGGCTGGCAGGTCGCCGATCCGCTGGTCGGCCTGGTGATCACCGTGGTGATGCTGGCGGTGCTGTGCAGCTCGGTGCGCGAGGTCGGGCGCCGGCTGATGGACGGGGTCGAGCCCGCGCTGGTGGATGCCGCCGAGCGCGGGCTGCGAGGGGTGGACGGGGTGCGGGCGGTCGGCGCGCTGCGGATGCGCTGGATCGGCCACGCGCTGCGCGCCGAGGCCGAGGTGGCGGTCGACGGCTCGCTCACCGTGGCGGAGGGCCACCGGGTCGCGGAGGCCGCCGAGCAGGCGCTGAAACGGGCCGTGCCGCGCCTGGTCGCGGCGACCGTTCACGTCGATGCAGAGGAACCGGCCGGGCCGGAGGAGGAGGCGAGGGCGGTGGCCGCGGAGTCGGCGGCGGTGCGCGCCGCCCTGCGCTGACGGCCTCCGGGCCGCCGTCGGGGCCGCCCCTGACCCGGCGTCAGGGTGCTGTCCGGGCGCCGTCCGGGCTCTCACCGATGTCGGCCGGAGGGCCCCGGGCAGCAGGCTGGCCGCCATGGAAACCCACGCCGCTCAGAACGCCGACCGCTCCCGCCGCCCCAGCCGCCCCAGCCGCCCCCGCCGGATCCGGCGGGCCGGGATCGCCGCCGTCACCGTCCTCGCGGCCACCGGCCTCGCCCTGGCCGCCCCCTCCGCCGCACAGGCGGCCGACACCGTCCCCGCCGCCTACACTCCCGCCGCCGCAGGCCCTGCGGCGTCCACGGCCGCGGCGTCCACGGCCACGGTGTCCACGGCCACGGTGTCCGCTGCGACCCCAGAGGCCGAACTGGCCGCGCTGGAGGCCGGCTACGCCGACTGTCCGGAGCTCCCGCAGGGGGTCGACCCGGCCCGCTGGCGGTGCGAGGTGCACCTGGCCACCCCGAAGCTGCGTCTGGGCGCCGCCGACCTCCCGGCACTGCGGCCGATCATGATGGTGCACGCCGAGGGCCCGCTAGCGGACGGCACGCCCGGGCAGGTCTGGGGCGCCTGGCACGGCGGCGGCCCGGTGGTGGTGCCCGGCGGCCTGACCGGCACCCCGGCCGGGGACCGCAGCCCGGTGCTCGGGCTGTCGCTGGAGGCGGAGTACGGCGGCGCCTCGGACTTCTACACCGGCAGCATGGAGATGCGCTTCCGGCTCTCCGGCCCGCTGCTGCCGGACGGTTGCGAGATCGGGCGGAGCGCGCCGGTGAGCCTGCACTTCCAGCGGGCGGGTTCCTCGGAGTGGGTCTCCCGGAACCCGCCGCTGATCCACTTCTCCGCGTACGACGACGGCTTCGCCGCCCCCGCGCCGGAGGGCTGCGGCCCGCTGACCGGGCTGCTGTCCCACCGGCTCGGCCTTCCGGCGGCGAGTGGCAACCTGCTCTCGTACGACGCGAGTTACACCTTCAGGACGTACGACCGGCTGCACTGACGGCACCGACGGCACTGCCGACACCGACAGGGCTGCCGGCGGTGTGGCGGCCGTGTCCGCCGGCCCGTCGGCCGGCCGCGGCCGGGACGCCGGACAGCTCGCGGACGGCGGCACCGGCCGGCGCCGCACCGGCCGTGCCCGCGCTGTTGGCCGCCAGTGCCGCCGCGCCGGCCGCGGCCGCGGTGGAGACCACCATGGCGTTGGGCTCGGCGACGCCCG